>PXDR01000469.1 GCA_003566335.1 Cyanobacteria bacterium T3Sed10_344R1 | reverse complement strand
GGAGAACCGCTTCCGCAGTTCCTCCCGCTGGGTTGCCACCCCAACGGGGCAGTTGTTGGTGTGGCAGACCCGGGCCATGATGCAGCCTTCAGCGATCATGGCGATGGAGCCAAAGCCGTATTCTTCAGCCCCCATCAGAGCCCCCATCACCACATCCCAGCCGGTCTTGAGACCGCCATCCACCCGCAGCAGCACCCGATCCCGCAGTTGGTTTTCCATCAGCACCCGGTGCACCTCGGTCAAGCCCAGTTCCCAGGACACCCCGGCGTGCTTGATCGAGCTGAGGGGAGAAGCTCCCGTGCCGCCATCGTGACCCGAAATCTGGATCACGTCAGCGTTCGCCTTCGCGACCCCGGCGGCGATGGTGCCAATACCGATTTCGGCCACCAGCTTCACCGAGACTCCAGCGGTAGGGTTGATTTGGTGCAGGTCAAAGATCAGCTGGGCTAGATCTTCAATCGAGTAAATGTCGTGGTGGGGCGGTGGCGAAATTAGGGTCACCCCTGGCTTTGAGCGTCGCAGCATGGCGATGTAGGGGCTGACCTTGCGGCCTGGCAGTTGGCCCCCTTCCCCTGGCTTGGCCCCCTGGGCCACCTTAATTTCGATTTGCTTGGCGCTCATCAGATATTCCGGGGTAACGCCAAAGCGCCCCGAGGCCACCTGCTTAATCGCTGAGCTGACCGTGTCCCCGTTTCGCAAGCCATGCAGGTGAGGGAAGGTGGGGGAATCTCCCTGATCGTCCACGTCCCCCAGCACCTTGAACCGAGTGGGGTCTTCGCCCCCTTCGCCAGAGTTAGACTTGCCGCCAATCCGGTTCATGGCCACCGCCAGCACTTCATGGGCTTCCCGAGACAGGGCACCCAAGGACATGCCGCCGGTACAGAACCGCTGCATGATCGTCTCCACCGATTCCACTTCATCTAGGGAAATGGGGCTGCGATCGCTGTTGAAGTCGAGCAGATCCCGCAGGGCAGTAACCGGGCGGTTTTCCAGCTGCTGCTGGTACAGCTCGTAGTGGTCGTATTGACGATCGGCCACGGCCTTGTGCAGCAGCTTGGTCATGGCCGGGTTGTTCATGTGGTACTCACCCTTGGGCCGCGCCTGGACGAAGCCCATATTTTCCAGCCGCTTAGCGGTGAGTTCTGGAAAGGCTTTGTGATGGAAACTCATGGTTTCCTGGGCCAAGTCGGCCACGGTTAGGCCGCCTAAGCGAGAGGCGGTGCCCCAGAAGCCCAGGGTGAGCAGGTCTTCGCCAATGCCAATCGCTTCAAAGATTTGCGCCCCTTGATAGCTCGACAGCAGAGAGATCCCCATCTTCGAGAGAATCTTCAGCAGCCCAGCCTCCACCGCTTTGCGGTAGTTATCTTGCGCACCGTTGAGGCTAGACACCGGCAGCTTGCCCGTTTCCATTAGCTTTTGGGTCTTGGCATCGTGCCACCAATGGCGCACGGTCTCTAGGGCCAGGTAAGGGCAAATGGCGCTGGCACCATAGCCCAGCAGGCAGGCAAAGTGATGGGTGCTCCAGCACTGGGCGGTGTCAACCACTAAGGAGGCCCGCATCCGAAGCTTGTTGCGAATCAGGTGGTGGTGAACCGCACCCACCGCCAGCAGGGGCGGAATGTAGGTTTGGTCGGCGCTGAGGAGAGAAGTGCGATCGCTCAGTACCAGAATCTCAGCCCCATTTTTCACAGCGGCTTCGGCCTGCTGACAGAGGCTTTCCACAGCGCCCTTGAGGCCATTGGGGCCAGACTCAACCGCGTACAGGGTGGACAATTCCGCCACCTGGAACCCAGACTGCCGGATTTGGTCGAGTTCCGGTTCATTCACCACCGGCGAATCCAGCTTCAGCAGTCGGGCAAACTCGGGCCGCTCAGCCAGCATGTTGCCGCGCTTACCCAACTGGGTGACCAAGGACATCACCAGCCGCTCCCGCAGGGGGTCAATCGCTGGGTTGGTCACCTGGGCAAACCGCTGCTTGAAGTAGTTGTAGAGCAGGTGAGGCTTGTCGGACAGCACCGCCAAAGGAGTGTCGTCGCCCATGCAGAAGGTGGGCTCTTTGCCCTGGGCTGCCATGTCCTGAATGATCATTTCCAGATCTTCGGCGGTGTAGCCAAAGGCCGTCTGCTGGGCCAACAGGGTCTTATTCTCCAGGGTCTGGGTTTCGCTGAACATTTCCGCCTGGAGGGTTTTGCGGTTTTGGCTCAGCCACTGACCGTAGGGTTGGCTGGCCGCCACTCGCTCCTTGATAGCCCAGTTCTTAAGAATTTCCTGGGTACCAAAGTCAACGGCAATCATCTGGCCCGGCCCCAAGCGGCCTTTTTCCACCACTTTCTCGGGAGGAATATCCACCACCCCGGCTTCAGAGGACACCACCAGGTAGCCATCGTCGGTCACCACATAGCGGGCGGGACGCAGACCGTTGCGATCGAGGGCCGCGCCCACCTGCTTGCCGTCACTGAACACGACTAGAGCTGGGCCATCCCAGGCTTCTTGCAGGCCACTGTAGTACTCGTAGAAGTCCACCACTTCAGGCCGAGACTGGAGGTCGGGCTGGTTGCGGTAAGCCTCCGGCACCAAAATCATCAGGGCTTCCATCGGGCTGCGGCCCGAGCGCACCAGCAACTCTAGCACGTTGTCTAGGTTGGCGGAGTCGCTGTTGTTGGGGTTAACCGTGGGTTTGAGATAGTCCAGGTTGTCGCCCCAGACCTCATGGGCTAGCTCGGGCTGGCGAGCCACCATCCAGTTGATGTTGCCCACCAGGGTATTGATTTCGCCGTTGTGACCCAACAGCCGCATCGGGTGGGCCAGGGGCCACTTGGGCATGGTGTTGGTGCTAAAGCGGCGGTGATAAACCGCGAAGGGGCTGACGTAGGCCGGGTTTTGCAGGTCTTCGTAGAAGGCCCGCAGAATTTCAGAGCGCACCATGCCCTTGTAGACGATTGTGCG
Organism: Cyanobacteria bacterium T3Sed10_344R1; assembly: GCA_003566335.1. Classification (GTDB taxonomy): domain Bacteria; phylum Cyanobacteriota; class Cyanobacteriia; order Phormidesmidales; family Phormidesmidaceae; genus PXDR01. The sequence continues at coordinate 4,260 of PXDR01000469.1, read as the reverse complement.
GCTGGAGAAGGAGCAGGTGTAGAACTCGCTCAGGGCCGCGCGCGTACCTTCGTCGAGAGTGGCGTCTTGCTTCAGCCGGGTCAGGGCATGGCCCACCTGTCGCCGCAGCAGATAAAGCTGGCGCTCTAGGGCATCCTCGCTGAGGTCGGTGCCCTGCACCACGATTTGCTCAATTTGGGGCTGGTTCAGGCGGGCTTGTTCCCCTAGCACTTGGGGTTGAACCGGAACGATGCGCCAGCCCAGTACCGTCAGTCCAGCGGCTTTAACCACAGATTCAAAGGTCTGACGCACGACAGTGGCGGCGGCGGCTTGCTGGGGCAAAAACACCATGCCAATGCCAGTGAGGTCAACAGCCAGAGATGGAAGTCCCTGGGATTGCCCCCAAGCATTGAGAATGTCCCAAGGAATCGCGGTCATCACTCCAGCCCCATCGCCAGAGTCTTTGTCGGCACAGCGACCGCCCCGATGTTCCATGCAGGCCAGTGCTCCCAAAGCCTCTTGCACCAGCTTGTGGCTAGCCCGACCTTTTTGATCGGCCAAAAAGCCTACACCGCAGGCGTCCCGCTCTTCAGCGAGGGATTTGGGGCCGTTGAGCCCGTATCCGAAATTTTGGTAGATGGACTGGTTATCTTGCACGGGACGGTTATCCATGAGACGGCTTGTATGGGGGTCTACCTTGAGTGTTCGAGAAGTTTGGCCTAAAAATCGTGACCTGGAGAATGGAGCGTCAACGTTGGGAAGCTGGGAGAAGCCTGATGAAAATTCAGACGGGTAGAAGACCTGGAGATGGCAGGGACAACTGGTTGAGCTGAAGGATGCAGGGTCTGACTATCTTGACCGTCTGATTAGCGAGTCTGGATAGTCTGGGCAAACTGCGATCGCATGTCGCTGAGGCATTGGGCGTCTGAATCCTGGCCAAGGGGCAAGGCCACAAACCTCAAGGCCAATATCGATGCCAATGGAGAATATAGGTGATAGATGCTATTCAATTCCAACTATAAGCACGGTGGCCAAAGCAGACAATCTATGCGCCTATCCGGAGCAGGGGCATCGGGTCTTGAATGGAGTCTGGAGTTGACTCCTTGGGCGCTGATCCCATTTGGGACACGGCCCATCCCAATTTTTCCTAACTGCATTGATCTGGGCCACTTTCCGATCAGAGGCTGAGACTATCAGAGACTGGGGGAGCGGACACTGGCCAGCGGTCTACCCACGGATGGGGTTGATCGCCGTCAGGCTTTGCGCTTCAAGCTCAGCCTGGTTGATCGCTCCGAGGCAAGAGCAGTGACAGTCAGGATCGCTAATTGTATCAGCGGCAACCGCCTGTGATTCTGTAACTCAGAGTGCAGAATGGGGCACCCATGAGACTAATTTGGGCGACAGGCGCGGGGAAAATGGGGCTAATCAATTGGGTCAGGGTTACCCTATCTTGCCCAAGTTGGATGCTGAAATACAGAAAGCTACTGGGCGCTGCTAGGGAATCAGCCTGCGATCGCAACCCTCAAAACCACACTTTGCAATGATTGTCTATAAAAATTATGCAACTGATTGGTCAGTTCTGAGTCATAGATTCCTGATGGTTTATGCTCAACACCTGCTCTGCTGCTACGCGATGAGGCCAGTTCAAATTGGCCTTGCCCCCTAGTCTTCCCTCTACTGCCCCTTCAAAAGACGTTTGCTTAAGGACGTTGCCAACGTGAATCAGTTTTTTCGCCAGCGGGTTCGCCCCCTTTACCGGGCTTTGGCCTATCGCCCTGTGAAGGGATCAATCCTGCGCGGGTGGGGCCTCTTTTTACTCGCCCTGTTTCTGGTGTTGATCGCGCCCACCCTGACGGTGCACGCTCAACGGTCTGCACCAATTGCCCAAGCGGCGGCAGCGACCAGCGGTAATCGCGTCAGTGTTAACGGTCGGCTACTGACGGCAGATTGGCAGGTGCGATCGCAATCGGCCCAGCAAGTTGGCATCGGCGAACTGGGCTTGATGCAAGGACTAGGACTAGAACTGTTGAACAGCAGCGAGCCTAACCGTCAGCCCGTACAGTGGTTCAGCGATCCCCAGCAGACGCCGATTGCCCTCAGCGCCTGGATGGGGTCCAGTGGCCGCTATCTAGACATCAAGCCCTTGGCTGACACCAAAGGCTGGCGGGTACAGCCCAACGGCAACACCCTGCAAATTCAGGTGCCCCCTGCCCAAATCAGCGGCATTCGGCGCGGTCGCCAAACCTGGGGCGATCGCATCGTCCTTGACCTGGATCAACCTGCCACCTGGCAAGTCGCCGAGCAGCCTGGAGAATTCACCCTCACCCTAGATGCCGCCCTCAGCCCAGCTACCATCCGCGATCTGAATACAGCTGCTGGCAACCGCATCCGCCAGATTCAGGCCACCCCTGGCCAAAGCCAAACCGTGATCCGGGCCAGCTACGACACCACAGCTCGCCCTCGGGTTTGGACCCTGCCCAACCCCAACCGCGTGATCATTGATGTTCGCCAAGAAGACTTGATTCCCCGAGATATTAGCTGGGCTCCCGGCGTCCGCTGGCGGCAGCAGTACGTCAGCCTGGGGGCTGGCCCCTTTCCGGTGTACAGCCTGGTGATCGATCCCCGTCAGCCCTCTGTGGCCCTGCGTCCTGTGTGGAATGACCCGGCCAATGCCGTCGGCATGAGCCCCCTGACCACCATGGCCCAACGCTGGCAGGCCCAAGCCGCCATCAATGCCGGGTTCTTTAACCGCAATAACCAGCTCCCCCTCGGGGCGGTGCGGGAGAAGGGTCGCTGGATTTCTGGCCCGATCCTCAACCGAGGTGCGATCGCCTGGAACGACAGCGGTACCAGCATTATGGGTCGCCTGGCCCTACAGCAAACTCTGCGCACCGATAACGGTCAGCAGTTCACCCTCCAAGGTCTCAACAGCGGCTACGTCGGCGCAGGCATCGGCCTTTACACTCCCACCTGGGGCAGCACCTACAGCAGCATCCTGGATGGGGAAATCCTGGTCTTTGTCGAGAATGACGGCGGCGACACAGGCCGAGTGGTGCGACAACAAAACGCCGGATCTGCTGGGACAAGCGTTTCTCTGCCGAGCAACGGCTACCTCCTAGCAGTTCGAGAGAACAGCAGCGCGGCTGCGGCCCTGCCCCCCGGCACCCGCCTCACCCTGACCCAAGCCACGACGCCTGCCGCTTTTAACGAGTACCCACACATTGCAGCTGGGGGGCCACTGCTGCTGCAAAACCGCCAAGTCGTCCTCAACGCTGCCGCCGAGGGCTTCAGCAGTGCCTTTGCCAGCCAGGCCGCGCCCCGCAGCGCCATTGGTCGCCTGGCAGATGGCTCCATCGTCATTGCCGCTGCCCACAACCGGCCCGGCGGCAGCGGCCCCACCCTGGCCCAAATGGCCCAAATCATGCAGCAACTGGGCTGCGTGGATGCCCTCAACCTGGATGGTGGCAGTTCCACCAGCCTGTACTTGGGCGGACGCTTAATTAACCGCGATCCTCGTACTGCTGGCCGGGTGCACAACGGCATTGGTCTGTTTATCCAGCCCTAGGGCTCGTTAACCCAGACTTTACTCAAGGGATAAAGCTGGGTTGAAGCCGCCTTGCTCTGGATAAAGAGTCTGTATAAACCCGGGGGTTATGGGGGGAGTTGCGATCGCAGGCCAAAATCAGCTTGCTATATTGGCCTGAGTTGATCGGGTTGTCCCCCCTGTCTTTTGGGCTAATTTTCGGGTAGCGGTGGGAACCCTAGAGACTGACTGCCCAAAGTTCGCAAGTTTTGCCCAAATCAGCCCCAGAAACCCTGACCCGAGACCCCAGCAACCTCGATCTTTAGCCTGACTTCACTCCCATTTCAGATTCGCTGATTCACACCAAGCCCCTGAACCTGCCTCACTTAACTTTCTAGGAGAACCTATCGTGGCTCAAACCTCCGAACGCCTCCAGTCCCAAACCCTACCTGCCGCTTTTGCTTCTAGCGCCAAGGGCGTTGCCGCCACGGAACTGCGGCCCTGGGGTTCCTTCACCGTTCTCGAAGAAGGGCGCGGCTACAAAATCAAGCGGATTGAAGTCAAGCCCGGTCACCGCCTGAGTTTGCAGATGCACCATCACCGCAGTGAACACTGGATTGTGGTCTCTGGTACCGCCAAGGTCACCTGCGGCGAGCAAGAAATTCTGCTCTGCACCAACCAGTCCACCTATGTGCCCCCCTGCACCACCCACCGGTTAGAAAATAGCGGCGTCATTCCCCTGATTTTGATTGAGGTGC
>PXDR01000428.1 GCA_003566335.1 Cyanobacteria bacterium T3Sed10_344R1 | reverse complement strand
GGGGACGGGGGGACATCGGTAGACATGACAGGCTGACCTGGGCGTTAGTTCAAATATACTCTGCAAGCGGGGCTGCCGGTCTACGTTGCGGCCTGCCTAATTCCGTTGCCCTCACAGGGTATCTGATCTACAGCTCTATATCTAGTAGCGCTAGCCAGATTAATCAGCGTTGGCCGCTATATCTAGATTAAGCGTCAATAAACGGCCCAGAAGATAGCTTAGATAGGCTCTAAAGAGGGCTGGGGCTTGTGTCTGGGGAAATCCCCATTAGACTAGACGTTACTTCAACGTTATTTCTGTAACGCCAGGGCCACCCTGGAGAGGCAAATAGGCGGTGCTATGGCTGAGGTTAATCCTTATCGGCTCAAGGTTTCTCAGTTGCGGGCGCTGGTTGCGATCGCAGAACACGGCACGTTTAGCGATGCCGCCCTGCACTTAGATTTGTCCCAGTCGGCGATTAGTCATGCGATCGCAACCCTAGAAGACGAGCTTGGGGTAGTTTTGCTGAGTCGGGGACGCCAGGGGGCAGTGCTGACGCCCATTGGCGAAAACATTACCGCCAACGCCCATCAGGTGCTGCGGGCCTTAGAAACGGTGGCTAAAACGGCGGAACAGGCCCGAGGGCTGCAAGGGGGCCAAGTCCGGCTGGCGGGATTTCGCAGCGTAGCCACCCACATTTTGCCCGTCGTAATCGAAGCATTTCGGGATAAGTACCCGAGTATTGGCATTTCGATTGACGAGTGCGATCACTTCCACGCTATTGAGGATGCAGTGCAGCAAGGTCATGCCGATATTGGCTTCACCTATTTGCCCAGCGCGGATCGGTTTGACGCCTGGGAACTGATGCGGGATCGGTATCTGGTGCTGCTACCGCCAGGCAGTAAGACCCTGAGTGCGCCCTCCTGGGAAGAATTGAATGCTTATCCGCTAATTTTGGCCCCAATCAACGACTGCTGCCGAGATTTGCTAGAGTCCCACGCCCGGCGATTTGGCACCCAATTGCGACCAGCCTATGAGGTGCGGGAAGACTCAACGATTTTGGGCATGGTGCGACGGGGGTTAGGGGGCACCATTATGGCCCAATTGGCAGCGGAGCCTATTCCCCCAGATCTAGTCGTCGCGGAGCTGCCGGTGCCGCTAGAGCGCATCATTGGGGTGATTACCTTGGCGGACGCCCTCCACCCCCCAGCAGTGTTCGCGTTTTTAGAAACCTTGAAACAGGTCTGGCAAAAAACTGTTGCGGTGTAGGAGCAGGGTTCGCCCACCCGCCGTCCTCTCATCCAAGATGGATAAAATAGAGCATCCAGAATTGGGGCCTCACGTTATGACTCCGACACCGGCTGTCAATACGCAGTCAGTCAATAGCCAGTTGATTGATGGTCTTGTACAGACCCTATTAGCACTTTCTGTAAAAGAGCGGGAAGTGTTATTTCAGCGCTTAGAAGAGGCAAAAGCGCGTCATGATATCCAGGAAAAACTCTGTCAGTACGAAGAACAGTATGGCCTGAGCAGCCAAGAGTTTCACGCCCAGTTTTTGAGCGGTGCCCTGGGCGATTCTGAAGATTACATTGAATGGGCTGGCTTTTATGAAATGTTGCAGCCTTCCCAGAGCGTTGCTGCCTAATGCAAGCTGCTGAAGACTATATCGCTGAGATTAAAACCCGCCTAGATCACAGTCCTATCGTTGCAAATTGGACACTAATTAACGAATTATCCTGAGGCGATCGAGGCCATATCCGGGTTCGCTTGACCCTGAACAATGGCGACTTTGTTGAAGCCTCTGAATTCTTTGCGATCAGTCCCGAAGGCATTCAGCAACAGCGCTATCGCTACCAATGGATGGATGCAACGAAAACTCAGCTAAGAAAACGCTGGGATAACGCTCCACATTTTCCAGAGATTTCCACTTTTCCTCACCATGTCCATGTGGAACAAGAGGAAAATGTATTGTCGAGCGCCATGCTAGGCATCCTCGATCTGATTGCTATCTTAGAATCACCCACGTAGAAAGGTTCATGGTACGGGGGCTAGGGGGATTTCTGGCCGATAAATGGGGTGCCCCAGAAGCCCCAATTTTCCTTGTTGAATGGTGAGCGCCAGCGGTGGATCAGGGCAGACTCTAGCTGTTGCCGGGGGACTCGGGCTTGGGGGGCTTCGGGCCAAAAGCCGATCCCGGCCTGAACCGTCAGGTTGTGGGGTCGGTGGGCGGCAATGTAGTTGAACAGGTAGCGCTTGCAGTCGTGCTCCCCTTTCCAGCGCTGGTTGGCTCGCAGGGTTTCGCCCACATAGAGCAGCAGGGGCAGTTCGTAGTCAATCACGAAATATAGGGCTGCACTGCCCAGATCTTGGGCCGTCCAGCGCCAAAACTCAATGTTGCGCTGCGGCAGCGTGAACGGATCTAGGCTGACGGCAGGGTCAGGTTCTGGCGCAGCTTCTGAAGCTAGGTCAAACAAGCTGCCCTGCTGGGGCGCTGGCTGTTGGATCACCTGCTGCTGGAACCGCCAGATCCGCTGTTTCCAGTCTGTTAAGGCGTCAGCAGTCAGGGTGGTGGTGGGCTGGACGTTGTAAATCCAGGATTGCTCAGCGGCCCGGCGCTCGGTTCTAGAGAAGAGCCAAGGTTGCTCAGCAGTGGTTTGATCTGGCGGGTTTTGATTTGTAGCTTTATCGAGTGGCCGGTCTGGATTGCGATCTTTTCCGTACATTGATTTCTTGGGTGATCTCTCAGTCAAAGCGCTATGGATCGGTGCGTTACGGCTGCGCCTAACGGCATCCTACTTAATACTCATCCCTATATTCCTGGCCAAAACAGAGCTAGTGCTCTGTCAGTCCTAGATTTTTAGGATCACATAGACTCTTGAAGACCCTTCGACAAGCTCAGGGTGACCGGAATCATAAACGTTCGGGCTGAGCCTGTCGAAGCCCTAATTCTTAGTCCTGACGATGCGCTAGAAATAAATCAGCAGGTTCAGTCCCGGAATGGTTCGAGACAGGGTCCACAGCAGCAGGGCAATATACATCAGCCCTAGCCCCCATTGATACCAGACCATGGAGGTGATCAGCCCTGGTAAATGCTGATCCCGCAGGCGAATATCGTTGAAGCCAAATTTAAGCCAGTTATTCAGGCTGAAGTCGTAGTAGTTGAGCCAGTTCCAGCGGCGATCCCAGGGGAGGGGGGTGTAGCGATCGCGGAAAAATGGGAATTTGGGAATATTCGGCAAGCGGGCAATCAGTAACCGCAGTTGACGCAGGCCGCCGTCTTCAACAAAGTAGCTTTCGTCGAGTAAATCATGGTAACGACCCTGGCGGTAAAGCTGGATGAGCAGTACTCCAGGGATGGGCAGGGTGAGTAGCCCCACACAGGCGAGGGTGAGGCCCGGCGCATCTGCCGTCCGCACAATCGCCCCAATGCCGACTGCCATTAGTCCGCTCGCACTCACCACCATCAGCAGGGTTTCCCGTTGGGTGGCCCAAATCAGCGTGGGTCGCCGTCGTCGGCAGCGGTCAATTGCCCAAAACATCAGGCTAAAGAGTGCGATCGCAACTAATCCCACCCCTAGGGCTAAGCCAAACCGAGTGCCGTAGCGACTCAGCACCAGCAGCATCTGCAGCCCTAGCCAGCGCCCCGCCAGCTGAACCCGGTTCAAGACCGACAGCGGTTCCCCAGTCACCACCCGATCCCGCACTTTGATATAGGTGGCCAAGTCAACCCCGGTTAGCCCGAGCAAATCGGCCACCGTGACAAACGGGCGATCTTGCCGTCGGCTGATTACCGTTTGGGCTTGGGAGGCTGACAATCCCACCTGCTGAAGTTCTGGGAGGGAGGCGACATTCAGGTTAACCCCCAGCAATCGCTGCTCCATCGATCGCAGCCTCAGCTTTTCCGTGGTGTATTCCACCTCATTGGCGTCGCCGATTTGCTCTAGGCGACGAAAGTTCCGCACCAAATTGCGCAGCAGGGTTTCATTCCCGGCTAGCACCGGCACCGACAGAATGGCCCCGAGTTGACCGGGGCTGCCCAGAATTTCGGCCTGGTCGGCATTGAACTCTAGCCCCGCCACATTCAGATAAGCCCCGGCACTAAATCGGGCATCGCCAAAGTCGGCCTGATCTAGGATTGCCGCCCCCCGCAGATTCACCGGTTGGTTGAACTGGGCCTGACGCATCAGCAGCGGCGCTTCAAACCGATTGCCGGTGAGAAACAGCTCCGACTGAAACCGACTTTTGAGAAAGATCGCCTGCTGCTGCCAACTGGCTTGGGCAAAGTCTGCCGACCCTTGCCACTGGCTGCGGCTGAAGTTGCCGGTCTGGACAAAACTGGCTTGGTTGAAGTTGGTCGCCCCCTGGAACTCTACGCCTTGAAAGTTGGCTTCCCCGCCAAACTGGGCTTGGTTGAACCGGGCACGGTCAAAGAAAATGCTGTTGCGAAACCGCACTGCCTGAAACCGCGCCCCCATAAAGCTGGCCGCCTGGCTAAAGCGGGCTTCTGCCCAGGTACTGTCGCTGCCAAAGTTGACCCCCTGGGCATCGAGTCGGCCTAGGAAGAAGATTTCGCTGCCGTTCACTCGGCCCGTAATCCGGGTTTGTACCAGCTTTAACGGCCCCCGAAACAAGAAGATCTTTAGCGGCCCCGTTTCTGGCTGGATCAGCAGGGAGCGGGAGAGCTGGCTGAGTTGGGAGACCCGTCTGCGATCGCGCTGGAGCTGTTCTTGGGCAGCTGGGGCCAGTAGGTCACCCACCGATGGCCCATAGAGTGGAGCCCGTAGCCCCAAGCGCTGCAAATCTAAATCACCCTGAATTACGCCGTAGCTCAAATCTAGGCCCAGGGGGGTGCTGCCACTTTGCAACTTCACTTGCAGCAGCCGGTAGAACTGCTCGGCAAAGTCCCCAGCGTCTTCTGAGCGCAGATCAATCACAAACTGTCGCAGATCTACCGTGGGCTTGCCGTCCCGCCGCACCGGATTTTGCACTCGCTGTTGGAGGACGTCTAGGGTGAGGGGCGTCAGGTCAGCGGCCTCTGCGGGTAGCCCTACCCCCAACCACAGCAGCCCCATGAGTCCCCAGACCAGCAGCAGGCGGATTACCCCCCGCCCCAACCCGTTAGCGACTTGGCACACACAAACCATCAGGCCACGCAAAACTGTTGCTCAAAACGATTTCTCCGTAGTCACCGTCCCATACTTTCGGCGAATTTGCGGTCTGCTGGGTCATTTCCGGGGATTTTCTCGGCGGGTCATGGGCCTAAGGCGGCTGCGATCGCACCCAGTTCTCTCCGCCTTTTTCTCAGCCCGAAGACAGGTAATATCTCTGTTCATAACGTTTTGTATAGATTTGTCACAAATTTGTGATAATCTGAAGCTGTTGTCAGCAAAGCGTGACCTTCAAGGTTCTCAGGTCGGTTCGTGCTTCGGTGTCTAGATCCAAGCCCTAGTTTTCAGAGTCTAACGCTGGAGTGAAGGTGAAGAAACACTCTAAAGTACGGTTAGGTACCGACTGTTTTCGCATTCGTCTTTTCGTTAGCGGTTTGAACGAATTTCTCGCACTGATTTCTTGCACTGGCTTTTTGTACTGAAGAAACTTGCTAGAAGCTTTTTAGAAGTGCAAAAAATGTCGGGCCTTTGAGAACGTTGAATTTTAGCTTTAAGGAAGAATAATTCTATGCCATTTACCATCGAAACAGCCCGCAATATCTTTCCAGAAACTTTGGCGGCTGGTGCTGTACCGGCAACAGTGGCCCGCTTCAACCAACTGAGTGCTGAAGACCAGCTTGCCCTGATTTGGTTTGCCTATTTGGAAATGGGTAAGTCCATCACCATCGCTGCACCTGGGGCGGCCAACATGCAGTTTGCCGAAAACACTCTGAACGAAATTCGGCAAATGTCGTTCCAAGAACAGTCCCAGGTCATGTGTGATTTGGCCAACCGGGCCGACACGCCGATTTGCCGCACCTATGCGATTTGGTCAGCCAATATCAAACTTGGTTTTTGGTACAAATTGGGTGAGTGGATGGATGAAGGGGTGGTGGCTCCGATTCCTGAAGGCTATGAACTGTCGGCCAATGCTGCCGCCGTGTTTCAGGCAATCTGCAACCTAGAGTCTGGTCAGCAAATCACCGTATTGCGCAATGCGGTGGTGGACATGGGCTTTGATACTGGCAAGCTGGGCTCTTACCAAACCGTGGCTGAACCGGTGGTGCCCCCTGTAATTGAGGCGAAGCGTACCACTGTCAGCATTGATGGGACAGATAACCCCACGGTGTTGAGCTACATGGACAACATGAACGCCAACGACTTTGATTCGTTGATCAAGTTGTTCACGGATGATGGTGCCCTTCAACCGCCTTTCCAGCGGCCCATCATTGGTCGGAATGCTGTGTACAAGTTCTTCCGGGAAGATTGCCAAAACCTGAAGCTACTGCCGGAGAAAGCCGTGGTGGAACCGGCTGACGATGGCTACACCCAGATCAAGGTGACCGGAAAGGTGCAAACCCCCTGGTTTGGCGCAGCCGTAGGGATGAATATGGCCTGGCGCTTCCTGCTCAACAGCGAGAACAAGATCTACTTCGTGGCGATTGACCTGCTGGCCTCTCCGAAGGAATTGCTAAATCTGGCCCGCTAGTCCAGGTAGCAGATTAACCGGCGAGACATCGCTGATGGGTCAGTAATAGACCGATTGAGTCGGGTGCGTTGTGGCGTTAGCCCAGCGCACCTGTTTTTTAGCGGATGTGCTTGGCTCATGGGCTGAACTGACGCTAATTTGACGGATGTTAAATTTCGGCAAGCTTTTGGCAGAACTTTTGTGACCCAAGTTGTAATCCAAGCGGTTCGGCCTCCGGTGTCCTTGGGAAAGCCGGGGATGAACGGGCTGGGCGTTGTTTATGGGGGCGTGATTTTCCTGGCTTGGCTGGGAAGTTTGCTGGGTTTGTTGGCGCTACCGTTGAGCCAAATTTCGCTCTGGGGTTGGGTTCTGGCGGTGCTGGGCCGCACTTTTTTGCAGACGGGGCTGTTTATTGTGGCCCATGATGCGATGCATCTCAGCCTGTTTCCTCGGTCTCCTCGAATCAACCACCGCTTGGGGGCCATCGCCCTGGGCTGCTACGGTTTTTTGTCCTATCGTCACTGCTGTCGCCACCACCATACCCACCATCGCCAGCCCGCCCAAGTCGGCGATCCTGACTTTCATGATGGGACGCACGCTCACCCGATTCGCTGGT
>PXDR01000486.1 GCA_003566335.1 Cyanobacteria bacterium T3Sed10_344R1 | reverse complement strand
CTCCCCGATTTGTCGCTCCTACCCCCCAATCGCCAGATAAGCCCAGTAAGTCACCATCGGAATCACCGTAGCCGCGACCAAGAAGCCGATGATCAACACCAGCGAGTTATCCCGGTTGGCCTCAGTCTCCTTCGAGCTGGCGAAAGTGCCCTCCACATCCAGGGTGGAATCCACCACTGGGGGGCCGGGGTCAGGATCTCCTGACAGCACAGTCACGATGCGATCGCCTGCGGCTAGAAACGCTTGGTTGTACTTGTTGTCTTCCCGCAGCGGAATCGCGACCGTCTCTTCAGCCACGCTTTCGGCGATTTCAGGATTCAGCAACTCGGCGGCAGTTTCCCCCACTCGCAGGGCAACCCCATTGGTCACATCATCTAGCACCAGCAGCGCTTGGTTGGCCTGGACTTCTGGGGTGGGGAACCACTGCTCAAATAGTTGATTGGCAAAGGTCTCTGGCGTTTCGCCGTAGTCCAACCGGTGGATCGTGACCAGGCGAACCTCAGTTCCCGTCGCCGCAGCCAAGTCTTGGAACTTGCTGCTGAGCTTGCCTTCGTTGAGGCGGCTAATCACATTGGCATCATCGATGACCCAAGTGTTGCTCCCAGCGCTGAGGCTGGGCATCTCATACGCCCCAGTAGCGAGGGCGGGCTGGGCCACGGTCAAGCCCAAACCCAGACCTAAAGCGAGGCAAAACGCGGGCAGCGCATTTCGCCACAGGGCGGCCAGTGTGCTAGCAACCCGATTTTGGTAATTAACCATGACTGCAATCTCCCCTTGCGCCAACGTCCATAGAATTCTGAGAATTCGATTAATAGTCTGAGAATTTCGGTGGGTCTATTAACAACAATTTATAACTATCTGTGCCGTCATGGACTGGGAGCTGATGGAATCGCTGTCCCAAAGCCGCAGATTTAACCCCAAATCATCGACTCAAATTCGGCTCTGACTATGGGGCTGACTTATGGGGCTGACTACAGGGGAGAGGCCAGCACTTCCGCCAAAATCCAGCCGCCGGACGCAAGCTCTACCCAGTCATTCTGGCGCTGACCAGTAAGGCGCACCGTGGCCCCATCGGGTAGAGTGCTGAGCACCCGCGACTGGGGATCAGGATTGGCCCGGACGAAGGCGGTGTCGGTGATGGTGGTGGTGCGGGGCTGGCCATTAGCCGTGCCGTTAGCCGCCCCATTGCCGGGGCCGTTGACCTGATCGTCATTGACTGGCCCATTCGCTGCGCCGTTAGCCCCGGGGGCAGACGGGCTGTAGAGCGCCTGAATGGTTTCGTCAGTAGCGATGCCATTGGCGGTCAGATTGCTGGCTTGCTGAAAGGCAATTAGGGCAATTTCAGTTTGTTCGCCAAAGAAGCCAGTAATCGCCACGGTGGTGGGCAAGTAACCCAGGTCTCGCAGCCGTTGCTGCAAGTCCCGCACGGCAGCACCGCTGCTACCAAACTGCAGCGGTCGGTCACTGACACCGGGATCGCCATTGCTGGTGCTGGCGCGAATGCTGTTGAGAGAAATCCAGCTGCCGTCAACCAGCTCTGCCCAGCCGTTTTGCTGCTGACCGCTGAGGGTGATGCGATCGCCGTCAAAGTAGGTCAGCGCTTGAGCCGAGTTGGGATCAGGGGCGACTCGGGCCGTAGCCTGGGGCACGTTGATGAAGGCTGTGCTCGGCACGCCCGCCTGGGGTGGTTGAGGGGCTGGGGTGGGATCGGGGTCTGGATCAGGCTGCGGATCGGGGTCTGGATCAGGCTGCGGATCGGGATCAGGCTGTGGAGCTGGGGTGGGGTCGGGCGTAGGGTCGGGGTCGGGCGCAGGCTGCGGGGGCGGAGTGGGATCTGGATCGGGCTGTGGTTGGGGCGCTGGGGTGGGTTGGGGCTGGGGCGTGGGGGTTGGGGCGGGTGAACCGCCAGCCACTCGGCGGATTAAGTTGCCAGCGACCCAGCCCCCGTCTGTTAACTGCACCCAGCCGTTGCGGCTAACGCCATTCAGGCGAATGGGGTCACCGTCGTTCAAGACGCCGATCCAGTCGAACTGCACTCCGGGGCCATTGCGGATGTTGAGCCGATAGCCGCCGGTATCAACCACAGCATTGCCTGCGCCGCCGCTGCCGGTGCCGCTGCTAACCAAGTTGCCCGCCACCCAGCCGCCATCGGCCAGTTCTACCCAGCCGTTGCGGCGATTATTGGTCAGGGTGAGCGGGTCGCCATCGTTGAGGATGCGCAGCACTTCGTATTGGGTGCCTGGCCCGCTGCGGACGTTGAGGCGGTAGCCATAGGCGCTGACGTTGGCGGACAGGGCCAAGACGGCCCGAGTCAGCAGTAAAACGCTGCCCACAACCAGCAGGCTGATCCAGCGCCAGCGTTGGGGAGAATGGATCGGCGGATCAGGGGCCATCTTGCGTTTTCCTCGGATTTCGCCAGTTTCAGCGGGGACGGTGCTATCACTGAGTCAATCTATTTTTTGATCCCCTGACTTGATTCTAGGCGTAGCCCGCGATGACCAGCCTGCCTTTCTCAATTGAGCGGTTTAGATTTGATGCCCCTGGCGATGCGACGATTGGGGTGAGCTTAGTGCCGCCGAGTCAACTGGCGCAGCCCAACCCGATTCCGGGCTATTTCGTGATGAGTACGGCCCCACCCAATATCGAGTTGGCAAAACCCGACAGTTTAGAGGCCCAGCGGGAGGTGGCGACGGGGATTGATGCGATCGCATCCGAGCTCTACCAACGCCACCAACAGGGCAAATCGCCAGAACTGGTGATTGCGATCCACGGCTACAACACCCGCAAGAGCGCAGCAATTTCCTGGTTTAGCGACATTTTTCGGATCATTAACCGCCGAGACGAGTCGATTCGCCTGGCAGGCAACCAGGTGTTTATTGGCTTTCGCTGGCCGTCGGAAACCATTAGCCTGACCCAGCTCAAGAATGCCTTGGCGGCAATGCCTACGCCGCTGCGGGTGCTGCTGGGGTTTGGCTTGGGGGGAAGTGCGATCGCATATGGCGTCACCTTGACCCAGCAACAGGGGTGGCAAGTCACCCTTGGGGTTTTAGGGGTCGGCAGCTTTGCCCTCCTGACCACCCTGGTCATTACCTTGATGCTGCTGCGCACGGTGGTCTACTTCCGGGATTTGTACCGAGCCACCAATTTTGGGGTGCTAGATTTCGTTGACCTAATTCGACGGCTAGATCAGGCATTGCTAGAAAAAGCCGCCGCAGACTTTGCCCGGTCTGTCAGTACAGACTCTGGGGAGGCTCCCGATGAAGCCACCATCACCCGCAACGCCCTTCAATATTGGGAACGGGAGCCCCAGCGGAAAGTTCGGCTGGCCTTCATCGGCCACAGTATGGGGGCGCTAGTCGTGACCAATGCGGTGCGGGTGCTGTCCGACGTGTTTGATAGCCGATCCATCCGTCAACAGCCCCCGGCAGATTTGGGCTTTACCTTTCGCCTAGAGCGGCTGGTGTTGGTGTCTCCTGATATTCCCATCCTCAGCATGATTTCCAGTCGGGCCAACGTCCTGTCGTCATCTCTGCGACGGTTTTCAGAATCCTATCTTTTCAGCAATGAAGCGGATCTGGCCCTGCGACTGGCCTCTACCGCCGCCAACTATATTTCCTTCCCCAGCCAAACCCGCGATCGGGGCTACCGCCTCGGGAATGTGGCGATTTTTGCCAAACAGGCCAAACAGCAAAATGCTAAACGCAGCATCAAGCGCTTTGGCATCATCAACAGCCCCAGCCTAGAGCAGCACTACGCCCACGACCAACCGGCGGAGTTAGTCCAAGCCATTACCACCGATCCCGATCGCATCCTGGCTCGTTTGTTCATTAGCCCAACCACCCAACGCCGCCCGGTGACCCTTTTAGAACTATTTGCCGAGCAGGAGTGCTGGGAAACCCAGGGTTCTAGGGAGAAAGAAGGCGCAGAGGAACTAATTAACCTGACCGATCTATTCACGGTGTTCGACTGCACCGACTACTGCGACTACACCGCAGACGCCGCTGGTCGCAGCAGCAGTGGCAAGCGCGGCCTACTCAGCCGAGTCAAAAAAAAGCCGGTGCTGAGCTTTTGGGACTACCTGCCTCTGTTGTTCAACTACTGGCTGGGTGGGCTAGATGTGCACGGCGGTTATTTCCAAGGCGAGACCGGACAGGCCCTGATTTACCGCTTGGGTTTCCTCGGCTTTGATGGCCTCCTTGCCAGCTACGGTGAACAGCCTGATATTGGCCTGACTCAACTCGATCACCATTGCCAAAATCTGGGCATTCAGGTGTTTTTGTCCCCCGTGCGTCACTGGGTCAGCCTCAAGCAACACGCCCTAGACGACGTGAAAAAACATCTGCTGGCCCGAATCAGGCTGTGATCATTGACCGGCAACGCTTACCGCCGCTGATCCCGATTGCCTCCACGCCCTACTGCATCCGGTCAATGGTGCGATATTGAATCGCCTCGGCCACATGGGCTGCTTCTAGAGTCTCAGCCCCAGCTAGGTCAGCAATCGTGCGGGCGACTTTTAGAATTCGATCCATCGCCCGGGCCGACAGCCCCAGCTTGCGGACTGCGGCCTCAATTAATCCTCGGGTGGTGTCGTTCAGGGGGCACCAGTGCTTCAGGTGCCGACTTTGCATATCGGCGTTGCATTGCAGGCTGGGTTCTTGGGCAAAGCGGGCGTGGGCCTGTTGGCGAGCCATTTCGACCCGCTGGCGCACCGTGTCGGAATCTTCCCCTGGAGTATAGGTGGTCATTTCATCCGGCTTCAACCGACTGACGACCACCTGGAGATCAATCCGATCCATCAGCGGCCCAGAGAGTTTGGCCCAATATTGCTCTCGACTGCGGGGGGTGCAGGTGCAAGGCTGCACCGGGTCGCCGTAATAGCCACAGGCGCAGGGGTTGGTGCTGGCTACCAGGGTAAATTGGGCCGGAAATACCACCGACTGCCGGGTGCGGGAAATGGTGACGTAGCCATCTTCGAGGGGCTGGCGCAGAAATTCCAGCACGTCCCGCTTGAACTCGGTCAGTTCGTCTAGGAACAACACGCCGCGATGGGCCAAGGAAATTTCTCCCGGTCGAGGAAAGCTGCCGCCGCCAACCAGGGAGGGGCCAGAGGCGGAGTGGTGGGGGCTGCGAAAGGGCCGGGTGCTGACCAGACGCCCCCGATCTTTCAACAACCCGGCGACGGAGTGAACTTGGGTCACTTCCAGGGCTTCATCAAATTGCAGCGGCGGCAAAATCCCGGGCAAGCGCCGAGCCAGCATGGTTTTACCGCTGCCGGGTGGCCCCACGAAGACCAAGTTGTGCCCTCCAGCGGCAGCGATCTCCAGGGCGCGGCGGGCTTGGACTTGACCTTTAACGTCCCGCAGGTCGAGGGGGTTGGGGTGCGATCGCACCAATTCCGCCTGACCATCCACCGCCACTGGCTGATGATCGGCAGGATGGTTGAGGAATTCTGCCACCTCGCCCAAATCTTTGAAGCCATAGACCTTCAGCCCTGGCACTACCGCCGCCTCCTGGGCGTTGGCTTCTGGCACCACCAAGCCGGTAATGCCCAGTTGGGTCGCTGCTGCTGCGATCGCCAGCACCCCGCTTACCGGACGCAGAGAACCATCTAGGGAAACTTCGCCCAAAAACAGAAAGTCCCCCAGCAGATCGGCGCTGACTTGATCTGACGCCGCCAAAATCCCGGTTGCCACCGGCAGGTCAAAACTTGGCCCTTCTTTGCGTAAATCGGCTGGCGTCAGGTTCACCACAATTTTGCGCATCGGGAAAGCAAACCCGGCATTTTTCAACGCCGCCTTTACCCGTTCCTTGGCTTCCTGAACTGCCGCATCCGGCAGGCCCACCACCACCATCCCCGGCAGCCCGCCAGAGATATCGACCTCCACCCCCACCTTGACCGCATCAATCCCGATTAACGACGCACTCCAAATTCTGGCAAGCATAGGCGCTGCTGTTCTCGCTAAAAGCTGTCTTCTTCATCGCGCTGATCTATCCCACTGACGGGGGCTGGGGGCTAGCTGAATAGGGGGCGAAACCGGGCCAGATGGCGATCGGTTCCCCCTAGTTTAAGCCCGTCCAAGCTGGGGAAACGGGGCCGCTCCACTCAATCGAGGAAAATTTTGACCTCCGGTGAACCGGGTGAAGCCCTGCAAATTCACTCAAATCAGGCCAAAATCAGCCCTCCGGCTGATTCCTGCTTGAGACGACTGTTTTGTTTGTTCTGAGCATTTTTTCCTATTGCGAGTTGATAAAACTACCTCAATCAATTTCTCCCGTTGGTTTCCCGTTGGCAGATGCGCCAGGAGAAAGCTAGACTCACACCACAGACAGAAAGGCAAAAATGTGACTCCCTGTCAATTATTTGTTATATTTTGTAAAACATTGCTTTGGCAGTCTGTCGGTGTTGTTTCCCAGTAGCCTCTTGGCCGCAGATTAGCCTGGGCAGCTTGTCCAGGTAATTCCCAAGCAAACGTGTTGTCTCTCTTGGAGTGAACCCATGTCTAACCCGGCGAACCTATCCTTGGAACAGCAGTTCAACCTGCGCTCATTTGAAACCCAGGTCGAAAAAATGAGCCGCGAGCAGGCTCAAGATTTCCTCGTTAAGCTCTACGAGCAAATGATGATGCGCGAGACCATGTACAAGCATTTTCTCAAGCATGAGTGGGGAATCGAGCCGAATCCGCAGTTCTAGGGTGGCTTTACAGGCTCCCTAGCAACTGATGCTAGAAGCTTGACGACCTCCCTCTCTTGCTTTGTTCTTGTGGGAAAAGAGCTGGGGATGTTGGGGCGTCTACTTCTTAACTCGGGTTGCGAGAGGGAATATTGAGACAGTTGAGATAATAATGAAGGCTGCGGCGATAAACGAGATCAGTCAATGGCTGGTGCATGATTCAGCCAAAGTTCAGCCGGAGACGATAAGGCTGAAGTGAACCGAGCGACAGCGCGTAAGGCCAAGATTCTAGTAATGTCAAAATCTGGGCGATAGCTCAGTTAAGAGTGATAGGGTTGAGGTGGTGACGTTACGACCACTGGACTAGCACTCAATATGTTCCAAAGTGCCCTGATTTGTACCGACTTCTCGGATGGGCTGTACCGGTTGGTAAACGTGGTGCCGAGCTTAGTGGCAGGCGGACTCCAACGAATTATCTTTTTTCACAATGCGCCGCTGTTGACCGAGCTAGAAATTCCTCGGGTTGATGAAGAGCGGGCTGAAAAAGCTAGGCG
>PXDR01000272.1 GCA_003566335.1 Cyanobacteria bacterium T3Sed10_344R1 | reverse complement strand
CATACGTCGATGTGATTCCCAGCAAGCGTCATGTAGCGGTGGGCAAAGAGAGCGGCCTGACAAGCTACATCGAGCGATTGAACAACACCTTGAGGCAACGGATTGCTCGGCTAGTGAGGAAAACACTGTCCTTCTCAAAGAAGCTAGAGAATCACATCGGTGCGATCTGGCTGTTCATCCATGACTACAATCGCCAGGTCAGAGAGAAGCTATCAGACAGGGAAGACCCTATCTTTTCCTCTGTCCTTTACTAAAATGCACCACCCTCAGACTTAAGAGGCTGTTTGACGGAATAATTTATACGTTTAGCCATACGTTTAGCCAGGTCGTTACAACTTTTGATTTCTCGTTCAAAGGTCAGAGAACTTTGGACGGTTACGCTGATCAACTGGGCGATTAATAAAGACGACTCAGAGCAATCACCTAGCCAGTTGAGCAAACTGTGGTGCGATCCTTCCTCAGGAACGCGATTTTTGGCGATCGCCAAGGAGATAATTATGGGCCAGTTCAGTAGTTCAGCCAATCTTTCCTATCAGGGGCAGGCACAGCAACGGCTGGCCGAAATTGAAACCATCTATCAGTCGGCCCCCATTGGCCTAGGGGTGCTTGATCGCGAGCTACGTTTTGTGCGGGTTAACCAGCGACTAGCAGAGATGAATGGTTTACCAGTCGAAGCCCACCTAGGCCATACCGTCTGCGAGCTACTGCCCAATTTGGCCGACCAAGCCGAAGCCATGCTGCGCCCCATTCTAGAAACAGGCGAACCACTACTTAAGGTGGAAGTCCGGGGTGAAACCCCAGCCCAGCCGGGGGAGCAGCGGGCCTGGGTCGAGAGCTTTTGGCCTCTAAAGGATGGCGATCGCATCATCGGCATCAGCATTGTGTGCGAAGAGGTGACTGAACGCAAACGCATTGAGGCCGAGCGCCAGCAGGCCCTAGACGACCTGCAACAGGCCAAAGCCGAGCTAGAGCAGCGAGTGGCTGAGCGCACCGCTGAGCTCTCTGAGATCAACGCCGACCTGCGAGCACGCAAATCAGTTTTGCGCAGCTTTTTTAACAGTGCAGTCATGCCTATGGGCATCGTAGAGCTGTATGAGAACGACATTCTTCACCTTTCTGACAACTGGGCTACTGCGGATTTTTTAGGCACCACTCCCCCGCTGATGGCCAATCGGTTTGCCAGCGAGTTAGGAGTGTGTCGAGACACCATTGATCGCTGGATTGCCTACTACCGCACTACCGCGAGGCCGAGCGCACTCAAGCCCCGGTGCGGTTTGAATACTACGAGGACACTGGCCCTGGCCGGGGGCGCTGGCTAGCTGGCAGCGTGTGCGCTATTGCGGGTAGTCTTGGTGGACCGCCTCGCTTTTCCTACATTCTCGAAGACATTACCGAACGCAAGCAGGCCGAAGCGACCCTAGCCCGCCGGGAAGAACAGCTGCGGCTCACCCTTGAATTTACCCACATCGGCACCTGGGACTGGGATGTGCGGCAGGACACTGTGATCTGGAATGACAACCACTTTAAGCTGCTAGGTCTAGATCCCAACACCACCGCAGATCCCTATCAGAGCTGGCGACGAGCTATTCATCCCAACGATTTAGACCGGGTTGAGCAGGCCCTGCAAGATGCTCTGCACCAGCACACCGACTACGAAACTGAGTATCGGGTGTTTTACCCTGACGGCACTATGCGGTGGCTAGTGGGCCGAGGCAGAGGTCTGTATGACGTAGACCGGCAGCCGATTCGCATGTTGGGGGTAGTTATTGACATCAGCGATCGCAAGCAGGCCGAGCAGATTCAAGAATTTCAGGCCGTGATTACCCGCAATATGGCCGAGGGCATTTGTGTGGTGAGGGCCGACAACGGCATCATTTGCTATGCCAACCGCAAATTTGAGCAAATGTTTGGCTACGACCTGGGAGAACTAGATGGACAGCATGTGTCAATCGTTAACTACGCCAATGATGAGGCTGGAGCCGAAGCGGTTAACCAGGCGATTCGTCGAGCGGTTCTAGACAACCTAGAAGCCACCTATGAAGTACACAACGTCAAAAAAGACGGCACGCCATTTTGGTGTAGCGCTACTACCTCCGTGTTTGAGCACCCTGAGTACGGCATGGTGCTCGTGGCGGTGCATCAAGATATCAGCGACCGCAAAGAATCTCAAGAAAAACTCCAGGCTTCCTTGAAAGAAAAAGAACTGTTGCTCAAGGAAATTTATCACCGGGTCAAAAACAACCTGCAGGTGGTCTACAGCTTGCTCAACTTGCAGTCACGCAAGGTGTTGGATTCGCTAGCTTTATCGGTGCTGCGCGACAGTCAAAGTCGGGTCAGGGCGATGGCGTTAGTACACGAAAAACTCTACAAATCTGATGACCTCACCCGGATTGATCTAGCTGACTACATCCACAGTCTGGCCTACAGCTTGCTTGAGACCTACCAGTCCAGCAGCAATTGCATTGCCCTACGGCTAGAGATCGAACCCTACAGTTTAGATATCGAAACTGCCCTGCCTTGTGGCCTGATTCTCACTGAGCTGATGTCAAACTCCCTCAAATATGCTTTTCCTGACGGCAGACCCGGCGAAATTGCGATTACGTCCTCTCTCGATGCTGACCATCAGGTTTTGTTGGAAGTGAAAGATAATGGTGTTGGGCTGTCCAGCGATTTTGATCTAGAGAGAGTACCCTCTTTAGGGCTGAGTCTAGTCCAAAATCTAGCTAAACAGATCAAGGGAGCAGTCACGATTTTGGCTCGGCCCACTGGCACTGCTTTTCAAATCACCTTTCCTGCGTAGCAACGCTCCAAGGAACGTCATGGAAAAAAAGACCATTCTGGTCGTCGAAGATGAAGTCGTGATCGCCATGGACTTGCAGGCGACGCTAATCGACCTGGGGCATGAGGTGCCCGAGATCATCACCTCCGGTGAGGCAGCCATACAAAAAGCGCTAGAGCTGCGCCCTGATTTAGTCTTAATGGATATTCACCTCAGTGGAGCTGTAGATGGCATTACTGCTGCTGCCGCTATCACCGAAGCCCTAGACATACCGGTAATTTATCTAACCGCCTACGCCGACGAAGAGACCCTCCAGCGGGCTAGTCTGACTGCCCCCTTTGGCTACATTCTCAAGCCCTTTGAGGCCAGAGAACTACGCGCCAATATTGACATTGCCTTCTACAAGCACAGTCTCGACAAAAACGTTAAAGAACATCGCCAGTGGCTGCTCGCTGTCTTAAACAGCATCAGCGAAGGGGTAGCCGCTAGCGACCCCAGTGGCCTGATTAAGTTTATGAACCCAGTGGCCGAAACACTGACCGGCTGGTCTCAGTCTGAAGCCATTGGGCGATCGCCAGCTGAGGTATTTCAATTTGTCGATCAGGTGACGCGCAACCTGATTGAGAATCCGCTGTTGAGGTCTCTAGAAAACAACAGCCCAGTATATCTGCCCGATAATGCCCTGCTAATTACCCGACAGGGCAATGAGACACCGGTTGCAGACAGTGCAGCTCCTGTCCACAGCGATCAGGGTAAGCCTGAAGGTGCTGTCATCGTGTTTCGCGACAGTACCGAGCAGCGCCGCCTGGAGGCCCAGATGGAGCACAACGCCCTGCACGATTCTCTCACCGGGCTGCCCAATCGTGCCCTGTTTCTAAATCGCCTACAGCAGGCCATTGATCGCTCAAAGCGCTCGCCTGAGTTTGGCTTTGCCGTTATGCTGCTTGACCTCGATCGCTTCAAAAGCATCAACGACAACTTGGGGCACCTAGTTGGGGACCAGTTGTTGGTGGAAATTGCCCCTAGACTGCAACTCTATTTGCGCAGCATCGATACCGTGGCCCGTTTTGGCGGCGATGAATTTGCCGTACTGCTAGAAGACACTACCGATGTGGCCATTGTCTATCGCACCGCCGAGCGCATCCTGAGCGGACTCAGACTCCCCTTCCTCATTAGTAACCACGAACTGTTGATCACCGCCAGTCTTGGCATTGTGCTGAGCTCAATCCCCTACGAGCAGACGACCGATCTTCTGCGTGATGCTGACATTGCTATGTATCGCGCCAAGGCGAGGGGGCAAGGCGATTACGAGATTTTCGATACAGTCATGCACGATCAGGCCCGTGAACTTATGCAGCGAGAAAGGTCGCTGCGTTATGCGATCGCCCATGACGAACTCGTGGTGCATTATCAGCCTATAGTTTCTCTGGCCACCCACGAGGTCAACAGCCTAGAAGCCTTAGTGCGCTGGCACAAGCCTGACGAGTCCCTAATCTATCCTAACCAGTTCATTGCCCTGGCAGAAGAGATGGGCCTCATCACCACTATTGATCAGTGGGTGCTACGAGAAGCCTGCCAGCAGCTGCAAGCCTGGCAACAAATGGGAATAGGGGCCTGGGTCTTAGCCGATGACCACTTGACCAGACGAATTAACAGTACCGAGCCAACCCCAACCCTATCGATTAATGTCAACCTATCGAGCAAACGCTTTGCTCAAAAAGATCTAGTAGAAACTTTTGCCACAACTTTGCAAGACACTGGTCTGAGCGGTCACCATTTGAAGCTAGAAATTACCGAGAGCATTTTTATTGAAAATGCTAAAGAGGCGGCCAGAATGCTCTCTCAGCTTAAGCAGCTGAATGTGCAGATTTGTCTGGACGACTTTGGCACCGGCTATTCATCTCTTAGCTACCTGCATCAGTTCCCTATCGACATCGTCAAAGTTGACCGTACCTTCATCCATGACATCGAAACTGATCCTGAAAAGCTCGCCATTGTGCGGGCTATGGTTAGTCTCTGTCATACGCTGGGCATGGCGGTGACCGCCGAAGGCATCGAAACCCCTCAGCAGAGGGATATTTTGCAAGATTTAGGCTGTGAGTATGGCCAGGGCTACCTGTTTGCTAGGGCCACCGATGGCCCTACTATTACTCGTGGGCTGGCTAGTTTTAGCCCTTGAATTTAGCAACAATTCAGGTTGCTCCTACCTGACTGAAACACTCCCGTGGCCTGCGTCTGCTATAGTAGCGCCGTTCTGAGCCCCCACTGCCAGCCGACGGCTCTGGCCTTTCGAGTCTGGAGCAGAATGGGCTGCTCCGCTATGTTTTTTGGGGGGCATTGCATCCCACCCAACCTATATAGGAAGTTCCATCAGCTAATCATGGGTTCTTGTCTGAAACGGGAGTTTAATACCCTCGCCACTGCATTAACAGCCGCACCACCCAGGTGCTGATTCCAGTCCCAATCCAGGCACTAATCACGCCATTGGCGCTCACTCCCAAGACAAACAGCCCTATGTCCCACAGGTTAAGTCTAGAAATCGACTTAGACTCCCCACCATTATCGCTACCGACCAGCAACCAGGCTGGAATCATCCCTGCTAGATAAGCGGTGATTATAATCGCCAGCAGGTGGGACAGAACCAGTAGCCAAGCCAAATCCCGTCCATACCCAACCTGACGGTAAAGAAACACCACAAAGAAGCCGCCAGTAACCGTCCCAAAATAGGCAAAGTGCGGTGACAGCACAGGCAGCGTGATAAACCCTATTGCCTGGGAATTCATCACCTCAGGATTAAACCGGATCGCCCAATCTAGACCTGTGGCCAAAATGGCGAATGCCCCGATGCCGATGCCCAACAACACGGCCAGTACCGCCATGCCAGAGCGACCTAGCCAGACTGCTAGGCTCACCGCCATCACCCAGGGCGTGACCACAATCAGTGCTCCAATCCAAAAAGTCACGGGGACATCTTCTTCCACGGGCTCACCTGCTTACAGAAGCTGAATGCTCAATCGCCGTCTCAATCGCCATCTCAATCGCCCTAAAACAGTGATTACGAAAAAGGTCTACAGACTGAGATCATCTCTTCCCTAGCTCGGGGCCAACTAGCCCCAAATAACCCTAAGCAACCTCCGCTCAATCGCACTCGTGGTAGTACTGCACCTGGGTAAAATCGAGGGCCTTTAAGCGTTCTGGGTCAATAAACCAGAATAGATAATCATCGCTGTCATCCACCTTACTCAGCTCCAGCAACAGCGGCCCAACGGCACCATCTGCCACATCCCCCACGTTTGAATGAAGGTCGGGGTAGCCGCCCAACTTACTGCCCAATTGATCGGCACAGCTTTCAAAATAATAGTCAAACAGCCAGGTTGAAAATTCACGGCAGAGGGCTTCTAGCCCAGGCGGACTTTGCAACGCCTCTCCATAGCGAGACCCCCAGAACAGATCCCGGCTAATTTCAAACGTCAGGCTGTAAATTGTGGAATGGTCTACTCTCAAGGTTTCATCTAAATTGATGAAGCTAAAGTCCGTGATTAAGTCTTCTTGATTGACAGAGACTTCCGGAAAAAACAACACCTTAGACCGGGATTGCTCTGCATAGGCATCCGCCCATTCATACCCACCTAAATAAAACTGTAGCACCCCCTGTTTCGGCAGATTAGAGGCTGGGATAAACGGCACCTCTGCTAGGTTAATTTGGGCTACCAAAACCATGGCTTCCCCAGATTCTGGATCCATCGGGTAGACTGCATCCTTGGGAAAGTAAGGGTTGCCACCGATTTTGCTTTGCCAAAGGCTGAAGGGATCAACCGGGTCTTGGTCTCCAGGATCGCTGCCCTCAGATTCGGTGATTTTGATGTAGGGCTTGAGGCTAGCTGTTAGGAACTCTCGCAGCGGTTCAAACTGAGCAGGCAGGTCGTTCAAAAACGGGGGCAGAAAGTTCGAGCTCGTCATGGTTGCAGGAGCCTAAAGTAAGAGTCTGCTTTAAGATAGCCAGCCCAGCTTAGCCCTCTAGAAACTGTAATATTTGGAGGAAGTGAGCTATGCCGTGTCAGATTGTTTTCAAGGGTTGCAGCCCTCCAAAACCGCCCTAAGGGAAATTAATTGAGGTGCCCTAAAGGGAGTCAATGCCATCGCTCCACTGGGGCCAAGGGAGTTTAAGTGGCCCCCCCCAGGATTTGTCAGCAGAACTTAAAACGTCTATTTCATGGTGAAGGTGGCGGGATGGCGGTAGTCAGCCAGTCTGAAACTTGAGGATTCAGGGCTGAATCTGTTGCCGGATGCTGGGGTCTTTGATTTTAGTATCGGCGGCTAGCAGTAGAGCTTTGCTGAGGATGATGCTGGTTAGACCATCTCCAGCAAATGGCAGAAACACCTGCTCACCCGCAGTCAGTTGGCGTGGACTAGGCACAATGCAGAGATATTGGTCGTTGGGCTCCATCAGAATATTGCCGCTACCCAGGTGGATTTTGTAGGTGCGCATCTG
>PXDR01000571.1 GCA_003566335.1 Cyanobacteria bacterium T3Sed10_344R1 | reverse complement strand
GAATCAATGTTTTCAAGAAGAACCTGTAGGCATGAAAGAATCATGGCAGAGAAGTTGTCTGATCAGCCGCGATCACGTTCAAAGCTTCACTATCAGGTCGTTCCCAAGTTCGGCAGACCAGGCTAGAACAAGGCAGGGCCGGATCAATGGAGGGCTAGCCATAAACTGTGAATGGACAGGGCAATCATCGCCCCCATGCCTAACAGGTAGGCTAGAAACCGCCAGGGTTGTTGTTCGCTCAGGTAGAACACGGTGTGGGAGGTGCGGGCGATCGCAAATAAGCCCATATACACCGCGCCCCAGCTAGCGCTTCCACCCAGCAAGCCATAGCCCAGCGCCACCAGTAGAAACATGGGGATATTTTCTAAATCGTTGCGCCAGCAGCGAGCGGCCCGTTGCACTAGGGCATGTTCTTGGGTTGCCGGGGGCAGCGCATGACCGATCATCTGACCGACAATACCAGCATCCTCAGGATTGATGAACTGCCGATGGCGTAGGCGCACATATCCCTGAACAAGGGAATTGGCCCACATTTTGGCCGCCAGAAAAACGGTGCAGAGTAGCCAGAGGTTGAGCATTTGCCTAGACGCTCAGGCGACGCTGCCGTAGCCAGAGAAACAGCGGTAGGCCGCAGGATAGGCCAATGCCAAGGGTTGCGATCGCACATAAGCCCCACCACCACCGGGACAACCCCAGTCGGGGCAACTCCACCCAGGCCCAAACAAAAAACACCAGAGTTGAGATGACGAGATCGATGGCCAATGCGATCGCAACCCGATTCGCTAATGCCTGCCGAAAAAACTCGCCCAGATCAACCCCAAACTCTTGCAGAAACAGCGCTAGAAACCACCAGGGCAAAACCGAACCCATCCCTAGCAGACCCAGATAAACCCACTGCAACCAGGGTTGAGCAGACCGAGTGAGCGGGGACGCAGATAGATTAGACATCAAACAGCCTCTGTGGCAGAACTCCCCTATTGTGGTCAGTTGAGATAATCCACTCAATTACCTGGGAGGTTATAGAAACCATGAGCATCCTGCCTGGAGTCCAGTCCCAACCCTTTGGTGCCCTGCTCAAGCATTGGCGCGGCCAGCGGGGCTGGAGCCAGCTCGCATTGGCCTGCCAGAGTGAAGTTTCCCAGCGCCACATCAGCTTTTTAGAATCTGGGCGATCGCAACCCAGCCGCGACATGGTGCTGCAACTGGCTACGGTGCTCGCCGTCCCCCTGCGGCAGCAGAATGTGATGCTGACAGCAGCGGGCTTTGCGCCCCTGTATTCAGAGCACGATCTGTCAGACCCAGAGCTAGCCCCGATTCAGCAGGCCATCGACTTTGTGTTGCAACAGCAAGAGCCCTATCCGGCCCTGGTGCTCGATCGCTACTGGACGCTGCTACAAGCTAACCGGGGTGCCCAGTGGCTGCTGGATTGGCTGATGGGCGATCGCCTCAGCGCCCTAGAACAGCCGCTCAATATGATGCAACTGATGATCCATCCCCAAGGGCTGCGACCCTATGTGGAAGATTGGGAAACCGTCGCCGTCACCCTACTCCAACGCCTTCAGCAAGAAGCCCAGATCGAAGGGACGGCTAGTTACACCGCTAAATTGCTGCAAGACCTCAAGCAGGAACTGCAAGATCGCCTCCCTGCTCCTACCACCCCAACCGCCAGCGGTTCGTTGCCGGTGCTGCCCATTACCTTTGTCAAAGCCGACCAACGGCTCCGCTTTTTCACCCTGATCTCAACCCTGGGCACTCCGCGAGACATTACCCTGCAAGAGCTGCGGATCGAAAGCCTCTTCCCTGCTGATGCGGCAACCATCGCCATCATGCAGCAGTAGCAGTCTTTGGCTGAAGTAGTCTTTGGCTGAAATCTATTCAGGACGAGATTCCGCACCTACTTGCTCAGGGCTAACCCGCTAGGAACCCGGCATTTTTGCCCCGAGCCAAAAGTTTGTCGTAGTCGTTATGGCTGACCGTCTGATGATGGATGCCTGAGGGGCGGCGAGTCAGCAGCAGCCGATAGCCTCCCGGTAACCGCAGCGACCACCATTTGGGATACTCCCGCAGCTTGCGTCCTCCTAGGGTTCGGGGATGGGCACCGTCCCCAATGGCCTGTAGCAGTTCGGCTTGCTTGTCCTGGACGTGGTTCGGCAGTCGTCTCATGGCAGTGAGGAAGTTAGGGCTGCTCCCAAGCTAGCAACTGCGGTTGAGGATAGGGGTACGACTAAATAGGGAGATTTCCACCCGCAACTCCATCAGGAATTGGGGCAACCACGGTGGTGGCTGCTTGGTTTAAAGCTTTCTGGGTAGGATGAAGACAGGCTTACTGGCGCTATTCATGCGTTGCTCAAGGGCGCTGTAAAGTGGCCTGTTTAAGTTCGGTTTTCCTCCCCAAAACCCCTAATTCCTATGACATTTCAGCCCCCAGCAACTGAGCCCTCAGCGACTAAACCTCTGGGCGAGCCGAGTCCAGCGGACGGCATGGACGCAGATGTGGTGATTTACGACGGCAACTGCAATCTTTGCGTCAGCTTGGTGCGGGTGCTAGAACAGCTCGACCAGGGTAAGCGCTTTGTCTATGTGCCGATGCAGGCAGAGGCGACCCTGGCTGACTATGGGGTCACGGCTGCCGACTGCGAACTGGGCATGTTGTTGATTGACGGTCGTCAACCCAGTCAGCGCTGGCAGGGCAGCGACGCGGCGGAAGAAATTGGGCGGCGGTTGCCCTGGGGTGGCTTGTTTGTGGCGACCTATCGGTGGCTGCCGGGGCTGAAGTCTCTGGGCGACCAGGTGTATCTGTTCGTGCGAGACAATCGCTATCGCCTTTTTGGGCAGCGCGATCGC
The DNA here is from genome assembly GCA_003566335.1 of Cyanobacteria bacterium T3Sed10_344R1. Lineage (GTDB taxonomy): Bacteria > Cyanobacteriota > Cyanobacteriia > Phormidesmidales > Phormidesmidaceae > PXDR01. The sequence goes on along the minus strand of PXDR01000571.1, from coordinate 4,439 downwards.
ACCTATACATCCCGATATACCACCCGACATCCGGGTTGTGCCGACCAGAGCTGTGACGCCTACTTTAAGCAGCGTTAGCGGCTGGCTCGCTGCTGGTCATACATGGCCCGCAGCACCAAGGCTGGATCAACCCAGTTGTTTTGGTACTTTAAGCCCCAGTGCAAGTGCGGCCCGGTGGTGCGTCCGGTCATGCCGACGCGACCAATGCGATCGCCCGTCGTCACCGTTTGGCCTTGCACCATCCGCACCCCGCCATCTCGGTCAATCATCACCCGCTGGCCGTTTTCTCGGGTGACGTAGCCCTGCATGTGGCAATAGATGTGCAGCCACTCCCCAGACTCCACCACAACTGAGGTGCCGCAAGAACTGTCATCAGAGACTTCGACGACGCGTCCGCCCCACCAGTTGCGGATATAGCTGCCCATGGGCGCTGCCAAATCAAGGCCGTAGTGGAACTGTTGGGAACTGCCGAAGGGGTTATTGCGATAACCAAAGGGTGAGGTATACGCCTGAAAATTCTCGACCGGAAAAGACGCCGTTGACCAAGCCGCTGCTACCTGGACAGTGGAAGAGTCCACCGCTGCCCCAGGGCTAGGCCGCAGACCCAGTTCAGTCACGCTCCACAGCCCTAGGGCCATTGTGACGATCAGCCCTCCATAGGCGAGGGCTCGTCCGCTGCGTCTCCAGCGGCGACGCGGCAGCAACTGTTTCCAGAACCGCTGCTGAACTGCTTGTAAGCCTTGCTTAAACCACAATAACCATTGCCGCATCATATGCATCGCCCTAGAAATCAGGCTGTTGTGTGAACAGTCATCCCCCAGTCGCCACTGGACTGGGGTAGATGAATCGGGGTCAAATTTCAAGCTAAACCGCACCAAAGATAGCGCAATATGGCCGGTATGGTAGACCAGAATGACTATTTTTGAAAGCGTAGAATTTGCCGCCCTTTTGCTGCCCTTAGGCCTGAACAAACACCTCATCTCCTTCAATCGTGGCCTCATAAACCGTCAGCCCAGAATTGGCGGGGCCACTGGTGCGGCTTCCGTCCGTGGCAAAGATGGACTGGTGGCAGGGGCAGACGAAGGTTTGGTCGCCGTCTTGCCAATCAACCTCACAGCCTGCGTGAGGGCAGGTGGGATCAACCGCCAGCAGTCCCGAGTCGTTGTCAGGGTCTCGAATGACCAGTACCGGCCCACTGGGGGTCTGGGCCATGAGTTGTCCTGAGGCGTCTAGGTCGGCAACGGTGCCAACAGCGGTGCCTGATTCTCCGGTGCCCTCTCCGGTCTCGCCATTGCTAGCTTCATCATTAAGGTCGTCGGGTTCCTCGGGGGCAACGGCCTCGGGTTCTGGGGTGCAGGCCGCTAACGCAGCAGGCAATGAGGCCGCTACTAAGCCCAGTCCTAGCCAACTAGCAAATTCTCGTCGGTTCATCACAGTTCTCTCAAGTGTCAAGGTCAACGATCAGCAGTTGTCTCTATGCACGACTGCCTTGAATTAACTTAATTTCAATCAAAGATTTGTGCAGCCTAGGCTTGCTTAGATCCATCGGGCATGGTGGCCCCGGTCAGGTCGGCGTTGAGCAAAATGGCGCTGCTAATCTCTGCTCGGGTCATCAGGGCGCGGCGGAGGTTGGCGTTGGATAAATCCGCCCGGCCCAAATAAGCGTCAATCAAGTTGGCTTCTTCTAGGTTGGCGTATTGCATCTGGGTGCGGCTGAGGTCAGTGCGGGTGAGCTTGGCTTCTGGAAACTGGGTTTTCTGGAGGTTTGCACCTGTAAAGCGGGCGTCACTTGCGATCGCAAGCGAGAAATCCGCCTCACTCAGGTCAGCCTGCACCAGCCGCGCCCGCTCCAGCTTGGCCCGGACTAGAGTGGCCTGGCGCAGATTGGCCCCAGTCAGATTGGCTTCTGTTAAAAATGCCCCGGTCAGGTTGGTCTTTTCCAGATTTGTGCCGCTGAGGTCGGTATTGCGCAAGGTGGCTTCCTGGAGATTTGCGCCGCTGAGGTCAACCCGACTGAGGTCAGCCCCGGTGAGGTTCGCCCCTTGGAGGTCAGCCTGGCGGAGATTGGCTCCCCGCAGGTTGGCGCAGTAGGTGCGGCTTTCTTGGCGGAGATTGGCCCCCCGCAGACAGGCTCCCGTTAGGTTGGCACCGCTAAGGTCAGCATTGCGCAAATCAGCATCCGCCAAATTGGCATCTAGCAAAATGGCCAAGGTCAAATCCGCACTACGCAAATCCGCCCCGCGCAGACTGGCCCCATGCAGGTCAGCATCTGGGAGGAGGGCACCGACAAGGTCAGCCTGGTTGAGGTTGGCTCCGCACAGGTAGGCCCGAGCTAAGTTGGCCTGGCAAAACCGACTGCGGCTGAGGTAGGCCAGGGTGAAGTTCGCCTGCTCTAGGTCGGCTTGGTTGAGGTTAATGCCGATCAAATCCGCCCGGAATAGGTTAATTCCCACCAGCCGAGCCCCGCGAAAATCCATTTTGCCCGTGCCGTAGCGCTGGAGTAGTTCTTGGGCATCCATAGGGGGTTTGACAAAAAAGAGGGCGGATAGGGAGCGGGCGTGATCAGGCAGATGGCCAGACTGGGGCCAATGGGGTCAGGTGTTGGCGGTTAGCTGGATTCGCTAGGGCGCAACCAGAATAAGTTTGTTGGGGGCATAGTAGGGCTTCATGGCCCGCAATAAGGCACTGGCTGCCTGGCTGCCCTCGTCGGGGGAGTCTAGGCAACTGGCAATGATGGTGAGTTTGGTTTCTAGGTCGCTAAAGCTGGTGCAGTAGTCAAAGGTGTCCCGCAGCAGGTCTTCTAGGGTAAAGCTGCGCAGGTGCTGCCAGTCCTGCACGGTGAACTGAAAGGGCCGCTGCACGGTGGAAAACAACAGGATTTTGGCCTGGAGCGGGCTGGTGTATTTGGTGATTTCTAGGCGCAGTTCAAACAGGTGCTTGCGATCTTTGACGGCAGGCGGGTTAGCGGAAGCCACTGGGGCATGGGCGGCTTCTTCAGCCAGGTGAAGCGAGGGGTTGAACGCTTGGGTTTGCTCATTAGACACCTGGGTCGCCGGGTTAAAGGTGGTGTGTTCGTCCTCTGTGGCTGCGAGGTAGGTCGCTTCGTCGCGACTGAGGGTGGTGGTGTGGTCTTCGATGGGTTTTTGGTAGAGGGTAGACAGCCGCTGCACCAGGGTCTGCGCCAGTTGACCATACTGATCGGGTCGGTTGAGTCGCTTAATTAGTTGGCTGAGGGCATAGGTCAGGTGATCATGGCTGGGGGTAATTTGGTGCAGGTAGGGCAGCAGCGTCTCAAACGAGATGGGATCTAGCACCTCGGGGCTGTTTTCCCAGCGCTGATGACAGAGGCAGTACACCAGCTTTTTGAGTCGCAACTGCTGGGGATGTTGCGCGAGGGTCTGGGCGATGGCTTCGTAGGGTTTGACCCCGGCGGTGGGGGCGGAGGAGGTGAGGGTGGCGGTGTGGTCATCGTCGGCGTCTGCCATGACTGCCGTTGCCGCCTGTTGAAAGCTGTAAAGCGGCTCGACACTGCTGAGGATCACCGTGGCAACTTGGTTGTACTCAGCCTGGTGGTTGAGGGTGGCGACAATGCGGCCAAAAATAATTTGCAGCTGTTCTGGGCTGGGGTAGTCCCTGACTAATTGAGCTAAGAGCTGCCCCAAGTCCTGCTGATTGAGCACCGCCGGATTGTTTTCCCAAGTGCGGCGGCAGGCGCTGTAAACCAGTTTTTTGATCCGCAACTGTTGGGGATGGGTCGTAAGGTGATGGGCTACGTCTTCTAGACAACTGGTCGCGGACGTCTCAGGGCTCATGGCGGATGCGTGAAGATGCAGCAGATGGCGAAGCAGTTGGCGGGGGCTGGGATGGGGGCTGGGTCTGGAGTAGGAATCTAAGCCTAGGGTGCCCACAAGTGGGGATGATTTGTAGGTTTTGGCTGGATCTAGTCAGATATTAGCGATATATCAGCTGAGTTCAGAGAAACTTGGTAACTTTTATCCGTTTAGGCTGCCCTGGTGGCGGCAGACAACCTGGGGCGGCGAACTTTAACGGCGTACACTAGGGCTGACGTCTGACCTTGAGCATTTGTGGCATATGGCTGCGATCGCACCGTTTTCTGCCCCGTCACCGGCTGAGATTGCTGACCGGCTACGGCTGGTAGTTGGCCCTGAACAAGTCCAGCATCCGGCGGTGGATCTCGACGGCCCAACCGTGCGATCGGCCCTGGTGCCGGACAGTCAGCCCGTGGCGGTTTTTCCAAAAACTCTGGATCAACTGGCTGCCGTGGTGGCCTGCGCCCATGAACAGCGCTGGCGACTGTTGCCCTGGGGCGGCGGTACCAAGCTGGACTGGGGCTATCCTGGTTCGGCAGAGATTTTGCTGAGCACAGCCCGGCTGAACCGACTGCTACACCATTCCGTTGGCGACTTTACCGTCACGGT
>PXDR01000240.1 GCA_003566335.1 Cyanobacteria bacterium T3Sed10_344R1 | reverse complement strand
GATCTGGTAATTTTCAGAGGAGTATGGCGGGCGTGGTGGCAGAACCAGAGTTGGCTGCCGAGTCTAGCGCCCGGCGAGGCACCATTGGCGTGGTGGCTTTAGATAATCAGGGACGGCTAGCGGCAGGGACTTCCACTGGCGGCAAAGGGCTAGAGCGGATTGGCCGAGTAAGTGATTCGGCCATGCCCGCTGGCAACTACGCCACCTCAGAAGCAGCGGTGAGCTGTACGGGCATTGGAGAAGACATCATTGATGAATGTCTGGCCGCGCGGATTGTGGTGCGGGTAACGGATGGTCTGAGCTTGGCGGATGCGGTGGCGCGGTCGTTTCAGGAGTGCGATCGCAACCAAAGAGATCTCGGTGCGATCGCACTCGATGCCCAGGGCACTGTGAGCTGGGGCAAAACTAGCGACATTTTGCTAGCGGCTTACCATGACGGGGCCGACATCGGAGACACCCTAGAACTGCCTCGGGGTACTCAGACCGGTAGCTGTTAAGTCAGTACAGCTAAACCGGGCTAGTCAATGGCTGCCGGATCGGTGGCTGGGTCAGGGTCAGGGGACTCGGCTGGATTGGTGGCTGAGCGCTGATACCCTGGCAGCACCAGGTTAAGCACCACGCCGACAATGCTGCATAGGCCGATGCCTTCCAGACTAAAGGCTCCGGCATCTACGGTCATGCCGCCAACCCCCAGCACTAAAATCACCGCCACAATCGTCAAGTTGCGGGGCAGCAGCAGGTCGTCCCCCGACTTGACCAGGCTATTGATGCCGACAACGACGATGGTGCCGAACAGCACTATCAAGATTCCGCCCATCACCGGCAAAGGAATGGTGCGCAACAGCGCCCCCAGCTTGCCCGCAAAGGACAGCACCACTGCAATCAGAGCTGCCCAGGTCATCACCCCGGCGTTAAACACTCGGGTAAGGGCTACGGCCCCCGTTACCTCGGAGTAGGTGGTGTTCGGTGGCCCGCCCAGCATGGCGGCAAAGCTGGTGGCAAGGCCATCCCCCAGCAGGGTGCGGTGGACACCAGGATTGCGCAGGTAGTTTTGGCCCGTCACCGACCCAATCGCCAAGACATCGCCAAAGTGCTCAATGGCCGGTGCGATCGCAACGGGCAAAATGAATGCGATCGCAGGCAGGCTAAATTCCGGCGTGGTAAAGCTGGGCAGGCTGAACCAGGGCGCTTCCCCGATGGGGGAAAAATCCACGAGGCCCAAGGGCAGCGACACCCCATAGCCCACCACAATGCCGACCAAAATCGGCACCACCCGCAAAAAGCCTCGGGCCAGCACCGCCGTCAAAATCGTGGCGGCTAGGGATAGGGTTGCGATCGCAGTCGCCAGCCCCACTCCATAGGTCTCCCCTTCACTGGTGGACATATCCACAGCGATTGGAGCCAACGCCAAGCCAATCACCATAATCACCGGGCCAGTCACCACGGGCGGCAACAAACGCAGCAAAAAGCCTGGCCCCCGCCAAAAAATGGCCAGACTCAGCACCAGGTAGAAGCCCCCCGCCGCCATTAGGCCAGAGAGAGTCGCAGGCAGGCCATAGGTTTCCGTACTGAGGGTAATCGGGGCAATAAAGGCAAACGAAGAGGCCAAAAACACCGGCACCCGCCCCCCCGTAATCAGCTGAAACAGCAGCGTGCCAATGCCCGCCGTAAACAGCGCCACATTCGGGTCTAGCCCGGTCAAAATCGGCACCAGCACCAGCGCCCCAAAGGCCACAAACAGCATTTGCGCCCCCACCACTAAATCCTTCAGGCGAAAGCGGTAGAGACCTGCCTGATCGGCCTCAGGCAAAGCAGAGTTTGAAGAGTCGGTCATAGGAATACAGAAAAATGCTGACGTCAGAACGAGCCGTAAATCTGGCAATTTATAATAAGCTGCTCCACCCCAAAAATCTGTTCAGCCCAGTCCTCTGGGAACTCTCTGGGAGTCTTCTGGGGTATCCCGACTAGCCGACGGCCCCGGCCCCAGACCGGTCATCTCAAATTTCTCAACTTTATGACAGGAAAAACATACAGCAGCCATACTACCGTCACAATCAACTGGCATTCTTTGTAAGTAAGGAATGCGATGTTCCTCACACAATGCGAGCTGTAGCGGCCTCTGCGGAGGCCGCTTTTTTTATGGTGCTTTCATGGTGCGGCTATGGCGCGGCAAACTCTACTGCCTAGTGCAGTGTCAAGACTAAGAATTAGGGCTTCGACAGGCTCAGCCTGAACGTTTATGAGTTCGGTCACCCTGAGCTTGTCGAAGGGTCTTCAAGCGTCTCTGTGATCCTAAAATCTAGGACTGACAGAGCACTAGAGCGCTAGAGCATGATTCCTGACCACAGTTCCTTGGAAATTCTGTGCCGTCGCTAGCGCTTCATCTGCCGCTTCAGGTCTTCTAGTTCAGCTTCAGTCTCCCAGCGCATGAACTTTTCCTCTAGGGGATCTGCGGGTTGACCAAACGAATTAACCGGCGGCTGGTGCCACCCCGTGGTATCCCAACTCGACTCTGGGTTGGCGGTCTGGGTGCGACGAACCTGCTGCTCGTGGGCGATGTTGGTCTTGAGTTCCTGGCGCTTGCGGTGGATTTTTTGCTGTAATTCGCGGGTTTGCTCAATCTGAGCCTTAATCCCCTGCATCTGGCCCCACAAGGTGTTGCCCTGACGCAGCAACGTTGCCTGTCGCTCTTGGGCTGCCTGGACTAAATCTAGCCGGTTTGCCGTTCGAGCTTTTTCGACCCGACCATGCCAGCGCTGCACCGATTGAGCCGTAGATAAAATCTGGTCTTCGACCTGCTTCTGTCGTCGCTTGAGATCCCCGAGCAGGTTAATCGCGTCTGCTTCTTGGCCCCGCAGCTGTTCCTCTAGGGCCATCAGCTCCAGGTGGGGATTGGCCTGCAAGAATTCATCGAGCCGGGCTTCTAGGAAGTGGCTCAGGTCTTCAAACACGCCCATGATGATCGTCCTCTTGCCCGTGGGATGGTGGTCGCGGCTGGCCCAATAACGCCAACCGACTGTGAATCCAGTCTATCGGGTTGTTCTCAACTCGTTGTTCTCAATGCTGCAAAGCAGCAATTCTCAGTGTGGCCTTGCGGCCTTAGCCAATTCGCCCAGGCTGAGCTTGAGCTGTGAGCTTGTCGAACAGCCGAAACCTGTCCGCCCAAAGGCTAGAATCGCTGGCCCATATACACAGAGCGGACTTCCCCATTGCGGCGCACCACAGCCTCTTGATTAGCCACAGAAACCAACGTCCAGCCGCTAGAGCCGATGGGTTCACCAACATAAACCCGATAGGCCACATTGTTGATTTCAAACAGGGCAGCAGAACGCTCCCCCAGCTCTAGCACGCCAACCAGGGTATGGATATTGGCCGGGGCTACGTTTGGAATAGGCGCAGGGCTGGGGGCGGCTGCCGTCGGGCCATTACTGGGACTGGTTGGCGCTGGGGCAGCTGGGGTCGCAGGCTGCTGTGCTGCTGTCGGCGGCTGATAAACCGGAATATAGACCCGCTCAATCACGTTGTAGGGGCCATCACTGCCCAGGGCATTACTGCTGCCAGACGCACCGGGCAGGGGCGGTAAGCCACTGCCGCCATCTGCTGAGGGAGAAACCGGCACGGTGGTCAAAACGCCGCCGCCGTTAGCAGTGGCTGTAGCTGTCGCCGTCCCGGCTGTCGCTTCACTTTGACCAATCACGTCAATCGAGCGACGGAGATATTCCAGAAAGGGATCTTGACCGCTAGCGGCAACGTCAGCAGCCGGAACATCAGCTGATCCAACCGTCGATTCAACGGTGGTTTCCACCTGGGTCTGACTATGGGCCAGCCAAGCCCCTAGACCCGCCAGCAAGGTGGCTGTAACCGCTGCAATAGACCCGATAGTCCAGAGATAGGGATGTTGCTGAACCCGCTGCCAGCGCCCTTGAGACGGGCTGGGCGCTGGCGCTGCGGGGACTGCCGCAGCCAAATTGCTGGGGTCAAAGGCCGTGTCGAGGGCTGGGGTAGCCGTGACCGGGACGATGGCCGAATTTGCGGGGTCAGTTTGATCCCCTAGCCCCATCGGGTTTGGGTGACGCTCTAGCGCTTCTAGGGCTTGGGGTTGGCCTTCTATGCCTTCTTCAATATTGACGAACAGCTCATCCATCAAGCTGTTGGCATACGACTCAATAAACCCGGTGGCGTCAGGAGACTGAGCAGCCGAATCAACAGGGGGTAAATCAGATGAACGGGTGTAAGTCATAGTCAGCAGGCTTAAGGATTGAGCAGCCAGGTGCAAAGGCTGCCTAGACGGTAGCAGGGGATGACCCAAAATGCGATAGCGACAACAAAAGCAACATAACGCCCCGAGTAGCCCCATTGACTTGGGCTGGACGGACGTTTGTCAAAAAGCCGCTTACAGCTACCAGTTCAATCATGATTGTCCGGTTTTGTCAAGACATTCTCGGTTGCCCTGGCGAGTATGACCTTACCGGGTTGGGCAGCTCAGAAACCTGTTAGAGGACGCGCTAGAAAACGTGGGACAGGTCTACCTTGCCGAAATTAATGCTCAAGGCGACGTTGAGGTGCTCTAGCATTTCCACTAGCCAGCGCACGTTGTCGCGGGTGGTGGCTTCGTAGTGGCCAAACAGGATGGACATTCGCCGCTCTAGATAGGGGCGAACCTTACGGCAAAACAGCAGGATACGCAGCAACAGGCCGGTGGTTCTGACGGCACCCAGGTTGTTGATTAGGTCAACAAACACAAAGTGATGCGGGTTCTGGGCGGAATCGACCACTAGGAAGTTAAACAGGTGGCTACAGAGGCGCACGGATAAGAAGTCACTCAGCGGCTGGCGATCGTTTTCGGGCAAGGTGCCTTGCAGCTGCTTGTACAGCAAGTTGTTGAACTTTCGCTTGCCGTACTCAGGATCTATCCCAGCGGTGACATATTCGTACAAATCGTCTTTGAACGCGCCGAAAGATGTTGAGGACTGGCAGCTCTGAGCGGTGAACCGCTGGGCGAGATCTCGGTAGCTGTTGCAGCCATCAACTTTGCCAGAAAATTGTTGTATGGAGGTGACTAGGTCACGGTCGCTGAGGAGGGTTGGGTTGGCTGTAGGTCGTAGAATGCGGCTGTTAGTGCTGACATCTACGCCTTGCTGACGTAGTCTGGAGCGCCGCACGCGATAGGTGACGTACTGGGACAGGTCGATTTCGTAGCGCTGCTGGGCTTCGGTCTGAATTCGACGTACCTGGCGCTGTTGCTCTGTGGGGCTTTCTTGGCTCAGCAGGCAGTGTTCGTAGAGGTAGGGATACCGCCGAATTAAAGTCCCCAGGGGACGACTGCCAGCTGCTTCGATGGCTTCATCGCTGATCACCCGACCAAGTCGGCGCAGCATGACGTACTGCTCAGTCTGGGAAAACTGCCCCACCACTTCTCGCACCCGGCGGACAGAGCGACTGCGGGAGATTTCGTTGATCACCTGGCTGGGTGAATCTTCAAATAGGGCAATCAGTTCAGGAATTGCCCGCTGGTATTGAGGGGTAGACTGCCAGCGGTTAATTAAGATGTGGCAGCAGCGGTTGAGGATGTACTGAAAGGACTCTTCGATCTGGCGAGCGGACACCACTTGATCGAGCAGTCGAGCAATTTCCCGATCTGGATAGCCCACCGCTTCGATGAACAGCGCCCGGAACCGCGCAATCATCTGCTCAGGAGATTCCACCTGAACCTGTTGGAGCAGGTGGTCGTAGAGACTTTGCTCCTCTGGGCTAGTGATTCTAGTGCTGTATCCAGTGGTTGCGTTCACGGTAAGTCTAGTTGGAAGATGCTCAAGGTCGGGCGCTTGCGTCCTGATGGTTCAGTCCTGATAGATTGACCTAATAGATTAATAGATCTAACCGATGATCTGGGTTGGGGAACCGTCTGTCAAAAGTATGTCTGCCAAAAGTATGGTGCTGATTTAGACAGGGGTTCAGCGGGGGCAGATAACCGATGTTGGGGTATCAGGTTGGCGGATCAGGAGGACGCAGGGTTTTGCTTTTGGCTCTCTCCACACCCTTCATTAAACTAGATCAAGCCTGGGGGATGCCTCAGCTTTTTCACCAGACGTGATTGCATATCTACACCAATTCTTTAAGCGTACTCTGTAGTCCTGCGGACAAAACCCGATTGTTCGGGGTGTCTTTTGAAGATGCCAGCCTTTTGCTTAAAGATTCGGTGAAGTTGTCGGGCTGCTCGATTGGCGATGTCCTGAGTTGGCTGATCTACTTATCGTTATTACCTAGGTTTTGTCTCAGTTATGCAGCTTTCCCTTGACCAGTTGGCGGAGCTTCTGAAGGCTCAGTGTCATCACTGCCCCCCCGCCTTGGCGGATCAGCTTTGCTTAGGGCTGACGACTGACAGTCGCCAAGTCTCGGGAGGTCAGGTGTTTCTAGCGTTAAAGGGGGAGCGGTTTGATGGTCATGGGTTTGTGGCAACTGCGATCGCATCTGGTGCGATCGCAGCGATTGTATCCACGCCACTTCCTGACGCCATACCGCAATTAGTGGTGCCCGACACCCTAGTGGCCTATCACCAGGTGGCGCAATGGTGGCGGCAACAGTGGGGGAAGACTTTGGTGGCGATCACTGGTTCCGTGGGCAAAACCACCACCAAGGAGCTGATTGCGGCGGTGCTAGCTCCCCACGGATCTGTGCTCAAGACCCAAGCCAACTACAACAACGAGATTGGCGTCCCCAAAACCCTGCTAGAACTGACGCCAGACCACCGCTTTGGCGTGGTGGAAATGGCGATGCGCGGCCTAGGGGAGATTGCCCTCTTGGCCCAAACTGCCCAGCCGGAGATTGGCGTAATTACCAATGTGGGGACGGCCCACATTGGCCGCTTGGGTTCTCGGGCTGCGATCGCAGCGGCAAAGTGCGAACTCCTAGCCGAAATGCCCGCTGATGGGCTGGCGATCCTGAATGCTGACGATTCCCTGCTGTTGACCACGGCTCGATCCGTCTGGTCAGGACGCACCGTCACCTACGGGTTGACGGGGGGCGACCTCACCGGTCAACTCATCGATCCTCAAACCCTAGTGGTGGATGGGGTCACCCTGCCCCTACCCTTGCCCGGTCGTCACAATGCTTTGAACTATCTGGCTGCGATCGCAGTTCTTCAGGCCCTTAACCTCGACTGGCGCAGCTTAGGGGATGGCCTCACCGTCGCCATGCCCGCTGGCCGAGGACAGCGCTACGACCTGTCCCCTGACCTGGTGCTGTTGGATGAAACCTACAACGCGGGGGCTGAATCGATGACCGCCGCGCT
>PXDR01000121.1 GCA_003566335.1 Cyanobacteria bacterium T3Sed10_344R1 | reverse complement strand
CGCAAGCAAATCTTGCCCAAGCAGATCCTCACCCGCAAAGCGTTTGAAAACGCCATGGCGGTGATCATGGCGGTGGGCGGCTCAACCAACTCCGTGCTGCACCTGCTGGCGATCGCCCACACCATCGGTGTTGAGCTTGTCCTCGAAGACTTTGAAACCATCCGGGCCAAGGTGCCAGTGCTGTGCGATTTGAAGCCCTCGGGCCGCTATGTGGCTACGGATTTGCACAAAGCCGGTGGGATTCCCCAGGTGATGAAAATGCTGTTGGTTAACGGCCTACTCCACGGCGATGCCCTGACCATTACCGGCCAAACCGTGGCGGAAGTGCTGGCGGATATTCCGGACACGCCTCGCGCCGACCAAGACGTGATTCGGCCCTTTGACCAGCCAATTTATCCCCAAGGCCACCTGGGCATCCTCAAAGGCAACCTCGCTAGCGAAGGCAGCGTCGCCAAGCTAACCGGCATCAAGAAACGCCAGATCACCGGCCCAGCACGGGTGTTCGAGTCCGAAGAAGACTGCCTGAAAGCAATTCTGGCCAACCAAATCCAGGCGGGTGATGTGGTGGTGGTGCGCTACGAAGGCCCGAAGGGTGGCCCAGGAATGCGAGAAATGTTAGCCCCCACCTCGGCGATTATCGGCGCAGGGTTAGGCGATTCTGTCGGGCTGATTACCGATGGACGCTTCTCCGGCGGCACCTATGGCATGGTGGTGGGCCACGTGGCCCCCGAGGCGGCAGTGGGCGGCACCATTGCCCTGGTCAAAGAAGGGGATTCGATCACGATTGACGCCGACGCTCGCTTGTTGCAGCTCAATGTCTCTGAGGATGAGCTGGCTACTCGACGAGCAGCGTGGAAGCCCCCAGCACCGCGCTATGAGCGGGGAATTTTGGCGAAGTTTGCCAAGCTGGTCTCCTCAAGCAGTCGCGGCGCAGTGACGGATCTAGACTTGTTCTAACGTCTGGGCCGGGTTCAGTGTGATTGTTAGGCTAAGCATATAGGGCTGAGCATTTGGGGCTGAGCATTTGGGGCTGAGCTAGCTGCGATCGCACTGAACTGGCCTGGTGAACCTGTCGTTATTTCCAATCTCAATGAAGCTGAAGCATATTCGCCCCCCTCGCAAGTCGGCCATCAAGCGGCGTTGGCTCTGGCTAACGCTGCTAGCGGTGGTGTGGCTGGTGTGCAGTGGTTTTACGGCAATGCCCGCAGCAGCGGAAAGTACAAAGGCCGTTGAGGGGGGAGGTGCGATCGCATCTCGACTGAATCAATTCCCGAACTGGACAGATAAACCTGCTGTGGCCTCTGCTGAAGGAGATTTGGCTTACCCCGACTGGTTTGAGGGGCAGTGGCGACTGGAAACCACCCTAGTAGATAGAGCAGCTCCCTTGGCCCCTGAGGTACAAACTCCAGGGTTTGAGGGTAATGCCCAGTATCTCAATCAACCGATTACCGCCACCGTCCAATTTGTGGAAAGTCACCCCAGCTTTGCCAGTCGTTTTGTCCAGTCAGTGATCTTGCAGCCGACCCAGGTTGTCTCTGACCGTGAATTCAATGGCCTCAACCTGGCCCGGGCTTATCTGGGGCCAGACGCGATTCAAGCGGTCAAAGTAGACCCGGTCAATCCAAACCGCCAAGTTACCCTGCTGCGGGGCAGTCGTCAGCTAGAGTCAACGGTCACTGGCCGCGCGGTGGAAACCCCCAGCCCGAACGACTTTCTGACCACAGAGCTGTTTCAGCAGGTGTTTCGCGGGGCACCCCAGCCCTATTTCAACCAAGTTGAAACCACCAGCGCCTATCACTATCACCCCGAAGAAACCCCGGCCATCACTGCTGACCAGGTCACCGCCATTTACCTCTCGCCGCAAGATCCCGACTATTTCAAGGCGCTGGATCAGCCCGTGGCGCTTTATCGCTACCAGCTCAGCTTTTTCCCGGTGGAGTCAGAGGCCGCTCCGTTAGCTCAATAAAACAGCCTCTGAGCCGGTTGAATGGGTGAACAGGCTTCGACTGTTCGACAAGCTCACAGCTCGGCCTGAGCGGATTGGCTAAGACAGAAAAGCCATACTGGGAATGGCTGAAAAGGAATTGCTGAAAATAGTGAGACAATCTTGACAATGTACAGTCCCAGGCTGTTACTATACTTAAGCTGAAGCGGTAAAACGCTGAGCCGTTGGGGTGTGGCCAAGTGGTAAGGCAGCGGGTTTTGGTCCCGCCATTCCTAGGTTCGAATCCTAGCACCCCAGTTTTTTAAGCAGCCTGTTTAGAGTGACTTTTAGAGCGGTCTATGGTTGACGACCCTCTAGAAAGTCTTTGACGTACAGTTCCTGCACCAGAATAATCATCACGACGGCCAGGGGCGTGGCGACTAGAACGCCCAACGGCCCAACTAGCAGCCCCATTGCCAGCACTGCGGTTAAGGTCAGCACGGGCGGCAATGACGCAGTTTTGAGCTGCACAATCGGGGTGAGGACGTTCCCCTCTAGCTGCTGTACCGCCAGGTAAAAGAGGGCGACATACAGTGCCCGCATGGGATCTACAGTGAAGCCCATCAGCACTGCCGGGACGGCGGACAGCAGCGGCCCCACCACTGGAATAAACTCCAGCAGCCCGGTCAGTACCCCCAGGGCTAGGGCTAGGGGTACTCCCAGCAGGCCCAAGCCAATGCTGATAATGACTGCGATCGCAGCCATCGAGACAATCCGCCCCGCCAGCCAAGACCGGAGGCCCAGCACCACCTGTTGCACAATATCCTGAGCCCGGCGACGCCCTCGGGGGGGCACCAGGCGAATCAACCCCTGGCGGTAGCGCTGGGGATCAACCGCCACAAACAGGCCAATAAAGACGATAAACAGCACATTAGCCAGTACCCCAAACCCTTCGGCAAAGGTTTCCGTCAGGCCACTGACAATATTTTCAACCCCAGGAATGCCGCCGCCATTCTCCTCAAGGACATCATCGGGCACCACATCCCCCAGGGGCGTTTGGGTCAACACCGACTGGAGTTGTTCCGCAGCAGACTGCACCTGCTCCACTAGTTCCCCAGTTTGAGACGCCACAGCTGGCACCAGTAGCGCCCCCCCAAGACCAATCAACAGCAGCAGCGCCACCACCACCGCTGCCAGCGCCGCCATGGCAGACAAGGGCGTATAACGTTCTACTGGCTCAGCCAAAGCCCGCAGCCCTAGGGCTAGCAACACCCCCAAAAACACCATCATCAGCACATCAGCCAAAGCCCACAGCAAGATCACCAGGCCAATCAGCAGACCAATCGCCCCGACGGAAACCAGAGTTTGCTGAATGTCTCTGCGGCTGCCCCTGGGACTCATGATGATGCTCAATCCTATCTAACGACTGTGGTGATTTCTGGCGCGAACTCGCTGGCGTGAGCTCAAAAAACAGCTCCCTTGGCTGTTCCAAACATACTGCTGATGAGCGCCGTTGCGACTTCAGGGGGCAATCAATCCACCCTAGGGAAGAGCTGGCTCAGAATCTATGGTTTGCGCGTGAAGGATACCATTAAGGCAGCAGCTAACTGGTGGCCCAAAATGAGGTCAAAACAGGTCAGAGACCTCTCAACTGCAAACTGTTTCGACCGATCCCTAACGGCTGCGGCTAACGTCTAGCGTGCGGGGATTGCGATCGCAATCCCCCAACAGCGCCCCGAGTTTGGATGCTATTCTGCCTTATTCCCCTGAGTTGTTTTATTTCGGTATTGTCATGGTCGTGCCCGCCTCTGCCCCCAACGTCACGGCAACGACGCTATTAGTCGAGAACGTGTCGGTCTACTACAACAACATCCTGGCGGTGCGGGATGTGAATTTAGAGATTCCTCGCCATGAAATTGTGGCGTTAATTGGCCCCTCGGGCTGCGGTAAGAGTACCGTGCTGCGCTGTTTCAACCGCATGAATGATTTGATCACCGGGGCGCGGATGACGGGGCGGATTTTGCTAGAAGGCCAAGACATCAACGGCAAAAGCGTTGATCCGGTACAGTTGCGGCGCTATGTGGGCATGGTGTTCCAAAAACCCAACCCCTTCCCCAAGAGCGTCTACGAAAATATTGCCTTTGGCGCTCGGATCAACGGCTATCGCGGCGACATGGATGAACTGGTGGAGCGATCCCTGCGGCAAGCAGCCCTCTGGGATGAAGTCAAAGATAAGCTGCGGGACAGTGGCCTTTCTCTATCTGGGGGGCAGCAACAGCGGCTGTGCATTGCCCGAGCGATCGCCGTGGGGCCACAGGTGATTTTGATGGACGAACCCTGCTCCGCCCTCGACCCGATTTCCACTCTCAAAGTGGAAGAGTTAATGCACAGCCTCAAACAGCAGTACACCATCATCATCGTCACCCACAACATGCAGCAGGCATCGCGGGTTTCTGACCGTACCGCCTTTTTTAACGCCGCCCCCACCCCCAATGGCGGCAAGGTGGGCTATCTGGTGGAATATGACTACACCCCCAACATCTTCAGCAATCCCCAGCAAGACTCCACCCGAGACTATGTGTCGGGCCGGTTTGGTTGATTAACGGCCTAGTCGATCAGCGGTAGCGAATCCTTCAGCCTGCCTTTACCGCTGTCGCTGCGCCAGGGGATTGATCAAATCATTCAACCCTTCTCCCACTAGGGACAGTCCTGTCACCATCGTGGTCAACGCTAAACCTGGAAATAGGGCAGGCCACCAAATTCCCGTGGGCAGGGCGCTCAGGGCTTTGCCGATATCAGCCCCCCATTCCGGGGTTTGATCCGGTAGGCCCAGACCCAAAAAGCCCAGCCCGCCCAAAATCAACACCGCATCTGCCGCATTGAGGGTGAACAGCACGGGCACGCTCTGCACCACGTTCAGCAGCAAATAGCGGCTCAGCACCACCCAGGTAGACGCCCCCATGGCCTGGGCAGCTTCGATAAACAGCTCGGTTTTAACGCTGACGGTGTGGTTACGCACCACCCGGTAGTACTGGGGCACATAGGCAATACTCAGTGCGATCGCAGCGTTTAGCACCCCCCGATCCACCACAAAGGCCAGGGTGGCCGACAGCAGTAGCCCTGGCAAGGTGTAAATCGTGTCCATCAGAAACAGGAGCCCCCGATCTAGCCAGCCGCCCAAATAGCCGCTGACCATGCCCAGGGGCACCCCAATCAACATGCTGATGGCAGTGGACAGCAAGAGCACTTGCCAGGCGGCTCGGGTGCCAAACAAGGTGCGGGCAAAAATGTCGTAGCCGCTAACGTCAGTGCCAAACCAATGGTCGGCAGAGGGGGACTGGTGCGGCGGGTTGTTAATCGACGCTAAGGGATCTTGCAGCCAGCCCCAGGACTGCAAGAGGGGCGCAAAAAGTGCGATCGCAACCAAGACCGCTGTAATCCCTAGCCCCACCCGCATCAGCCAAATTGACAGGCTCACTCCCCGCCGCTGGATTTGGGGTAAATCAGCTGGGGGCGGCAGATTTGGTTCAGCAGGGGAAGACAGGGGCAGAATCATGGCTAGGGCGACGTTTGGGACTGGGCTGGCAACGGGCAATGTCGAGCATTATCTCACCCACCTCTGGGGAATCCGTAGCTTTGGGCTTGCAAAGTGCTGCTAAAAAGCGCTACGAATACCTGAAGCGATTTAAAAACTGTCACAGTTAAATCGGCACTCGGGTGTTATGTCTGACCATTCACGCAGTTCCTAGCAGGATTTAACGTACATATTGGGTACTTTTCGGGGGAAAGTCGCAAAACAAGCTGTAAGAAGGAATGTTGAGCGCCCCTAGCTGGCGCTTCCTGAAAAATACAGCTGAAACCACTGCTGAGCTGGATACAGCGTTACGTTCTTCTCTCACTGGTTGGCATGACAAGACTTTTACTGCGCTTGACTCACACTCGTTTACGCTGGTCTCGCTCACTCCGGGCAGTCCTAGCCTTTGCCGTTGGCATCACCCTCACAATTAGCGGCAGCGGAATCTCAGCCTTTGCCCAAGCGCCGCTCCCCTCAGCCCTGACGCCAGCTTCTGGCGTTGGATTTGGCGTGGCAGATTTAGCGGATTCATCCTTAGAGAATTCACTGCTGGAGATCGCCCCTCCACCCCCCTCAGTTGATCCGCTCGGGGACTTAGCTCCAGCCTTGGGGTTACCCCCCCTAGATATCCCAACCGCAGCAGATCCAGAAACCCTGGCGCAACTGCCCCGCCGTCCCCTGCCCCAGATCGAAGACCCGAGCGAACAGGTCGCTCCACCAGGGTTGAACATTCAGCCAGGCGATCAGCCGATTAGCCAGATGCTGGCGATCAACATGCGCCAAGAGCTGATTAACCTAGTGGGTCGATTTGAAAGCGCCCTGCTGTCAGCCAGCTCCCTCGACTACACCCCAGAGCTCCGCACCGCCCAAACAGACGAATCGCTCTTGGCCGCCACTGGGGATGCCCCAGCAGGCACCCGGCCCCTGAGCGCCAGTCTGCACCCGGTTTTAGCAGAAGCACGGGAGCTGATTGACGAGTGGACAACCTTAATCGAAGACCAAAAGTTCGGTGAAGCCCGAGATCGCTGGCTGGCAACCCGTAACACCCTGTGGCGCGAGTTCCCGATGGATCGCCCCTATGCTCAGCCGGAAATTCGAGCCATGTGGCTCGACCGAGGCAGCATTGTCCGGGCGGGTTCAAACCAGGGCTTGGCTCGGGTGTTTGACCGCATGGCCGAGGCAGGCATCAACACGGTTTTTGTTGAGACAGTTAATGCTGGATACCCGATCTATCCCAGCCGGGTTGCCCCAGCCCAGAACCCCCTGACTCGGCATTGGGATCCCTTGGCTGCAGCCGTTGAGTTAGGGCATGATCGCAACATTGAAGTCCACGCCTGGCTGTGGACATTTGCTGTTGGCAATATCCCCCATAACCGCCTGCTCAATCAGCCCGACGACTATCCGGGGCCGATCCTCAGCGCCCACCCGGACTGGGCTGCCTACGATAATCGGGGAAACTTATTGCCCCCGGGCCAGACTAAGCCTTTCCTTGACCCCGCTAACCGCCAAGTCCGCAGCTTTTTGCTGCGGCTGATTAGCGAAATTATCACCAACTATGATGTGGCTGGGATTCATCTCGACTACATCCGCTATCCCTTTCAAGATCCCAGTGCTAACCGCCCCTTTGGTTATGGCACTGCGGCCCGCCAAGAGTTTCGGCGGATGATGGGCGTTGATCCGGCAGAACTCTCGCCTAGAGATAACGGCAGCGTCAGCGCCGAAGAGCGCCAGCGGCAGCGCTACCTCTGGGAGCGATGGACGGATTTTCGGATTCACCAAGTTAGCTCATTTGTTTCT
>PXDR01000501.1 GCA_003566335.1 Cyanobacteria bacterium T3Sed10_344R1 | reverse complement strand
GGGGTTGCCCCACGGGAAAATAGCTCGGTGCCAGGTCATTATTCAAACAAGAAAGCGCTCCTCGAAACAGGGGCGCTTTCTTAGGTTTAAATTCCTTCACTTCCAATCAAAAAAGGCAAAAAAGACCCCTCGGGTAATGCGAGGAGCCTTTTTTGATTGGAAGGGTTTATGGGTAGAGCACAGCCGTGACTGGGCTGATAGCGAGAAGTTGCTCCAGTATCCTTGAAAGGAGCGGATCGTGAACTTTTTGCTGTTCTGGTTGCTTGAACTGGTAGTACAGCTCTTGAGCGCGATCTAAAGAGATGCCTAGGTGAAGAGCCTCTCCGACGCCAATCAACCGGCTTAACCACTGGAGATTCGCTTCTGTGATGTGTTGAGTGGGGTTACTCAACATGAGCTGTAGCGATCGCAGGATCAGCCGTTCTAAACTTTGCTTGGCTCCTGGCAGCTTGAGGTAACAGTGGAAATGGCTGGACTCTGTGGCAGTGGCTTCTAGTTCTGATAGATGATCGAGTCCGGCTGGGGGGGACAGATCGCTATCAACTTCCTGCTCTAAGGCTTGAATGATCTGCATTGCGCGTCGGCCCAGGGCAATTTCTGCTGCGACCTGAAGTTCTTGGGGAATGGAGAGGTGATCCCGGTGGAATGCTCGCAGGATGCCGTAGTTGTCTCGATAGACCTGGGTATAGAGTTGGTCGAGACGGTGTAGGGTGTCTTGGCTCAGCATCTGCATGATCCGGTGGCGCTCTTCGGGGAAGAGGTTTTGCAGGTTGTAGCACTGCTCGCCAAAGAGATGGGTAATGCTGAGCAGGACTTGCGCAGTGCTGGCGTGGCTGAGGGCTTCAAATAGCTGGGTCTTGGCTTGGGTATAGCTGAGGCGACTGCGAAAGGGTTGGATGCAGCAGTGGAAGTCCCAACTCCCCATGTGGAAGACGGTAAAGACGAGATGCGCCTGTTCTTGGGTGATCTCGGAGGTGATGTCGAGTTGGCCAACGGCAAGGGTGAGGGGGCCAATCCGCTGAAATTGGTAGTCGAGCTGGTGGATGCGGTAGCAGTAGAGCCGCTGTTCATGATGGTAGGTGTTGAACAGCGAGCTCATGGCGTAGTGGGCGGCGACTTGTTCTAACCCCACTCGGGAGGGGCTGACGAGCTGATGGTAGATGGCTGCGCCGTTTTTGAAGCTGTCAACGTTGCTCGGGGCTTGGGCAAGGCGATCGATGAAGGCTTGTTCTAATTGGATGCCTGCGACTTCTCCAGCGAGCTCTAGGGCGCGACTGGCGTAGCGCAAGATTTGGGTGCCTTCTGGACGGGAAATTTCGTCAAAGAACCAGCCGCAACTGGTGTACATCAGCAGGGCATGGCGCTGCATTTCCAGCAGTCGCAGGGCATCGACCTGTTCTGAAGTGCTGAGGGGATGGGTTTGGTGCTGCTCTAGAAATTGCGTGACGTTGCTGGGGCTGCGATCGCACATCACCCGAGCATAGTCATCCCGAGCAGCCCAGGGGGCCTGAAAATACTGGGGAGCCGTGGTCTCATAGACCTCAATCAGCTGATCCCGCAGCCAGTCGAGAGCATCCCGCAACGGACGTCGCCACTGTTGATTCCAGTCGCCGCCGCCGCCACAGCCGCAGTCATCCTGCCAGCGATCGACGCCGTGGGAGCAACTCCAGGCGGTGACGGGCTTCAGCTCGACTTCCCAAGCGGGGGGACAGAGGCTGAGGTAATGGGCAAAGTTGGTGACTGTCCAGCCCTGTTCGGGAAAGGCATGGGTGACAGCGTAGGCTAGGGCCTTTTCGGCTCCGCCCTTGTGGTGACCAAAGGTTTCGCCGTCGGTGTCGACGGCAATGAGTTGACTAGGCCGGTGATCCCCGCGCACAGCTAGCCCTAAGCGTCCGGCAAAATGATCGGAGGAGCCGAGAATATCGTTAAAGCCCATATCCCGAGAGATGGGGCCGTCGTAAAAGAAGAGGTCAATGTAGTTGCGATCGCACCCTGGAATCGGTTCTTTCAAGAAACAGCGGTAGGGCCGGGTCGGGTCAATCTGCCCGCCGCCCACCTCGTGCCAGTCGCCGTTGCTATCTTCGCCGAACATTTGACGACAGCGCTGGGCTTGGGACGGCGCGAGGATCGTGAACTTGATCCCTTCCTGCACTAAGACCGATAGGGTGGGGTAATCGACGCCGGTTTCCGCCAGCCACATCCCCTCAGGATCGCGCCCGAACCGGGCTCGGAAGTCAGCGATCCCCCAACGCACCTGGGTGACCTTATCTCGCTGATTAGCCAGGGGCAAAATGATGTGGTTATAAACCTGGGCGATCGCATTGCCATGTCCCCCGAGCCGCTCACAGCTTTTGCGGTCTGCGTCTAGAATGCGCTGATAGGTTTCTAGGTCGTGGCGCTCCAGCCAACTCATCAGGGTTGGGCCGATATTGAAGCTGATGTACTCGTAGTTATTGACGATATCGATCACGCGATTGTGGTGATCGAGGACGCGGGCAAAGGCATTGGGCCGGTAGGACTCATAGAGGATGCGCTCATTCCAGTTCTGGAACGGGGCCGCACTAGGCTGGCGTTCAATCGCATCCAGATAGGGGTTTTCCCGAGGCGGCTGGTAAAAGTGCCCGTGAACGCAAACATAGACGCCTGTTGCCGTAGTCAGTGGCGTAACGGCAGTGGCAGATAGAGAGTCAACCATAGAAGGCCAAAGAAAGAAATAAATCTAGGACGGTATAAATCTAGGACGGTTACTGCCGCCCATCCCAAGGCGGCGACAAACAGGACGCAGCACACGGGCCAAGCTTAATCGCGCGATCAAACTTGCCTGAAATCAAACTTGCCTGAAATCACGCTTGCCTAAAATCACACTAGGTCAGTCTATTGATCCCCGCCAGCGCCAAACCCTGCAGTTGAATCAGACGGTTATAAAACTTAATTTGTTCGGAATTTGTTCAGAATTTGTTCTGTCTAGCTTGTCCCCCATACCCTCAGGACAGCTTCTAATAATTGTCTTGATCCCTTAGGTGATTGCCTTAAAGCCAACCTTTTAGTCGTCTAGCCCAGCGCTTGGCCCCACCCAAGACGGCAGCAGGGGCTGGCGGAATGTCCCTGGGATGGGTGGCGATATGGTCAAAGAACTGATTGGTGTCTTGGAGTAAGATTTCCAATCGTTGCTGAATTGCTGGGGCGCGGTAGGGCTGAAAGACTGACTCGGGTAAGGGATTGACCGGGTGTTGAACGGCAGCCAGGATACGCTCGACATCGTAAGCGGTGGAATAAACCGAGAGCTTCTGGGCATTGATGCCGGGGTCTAAATAATCTGCGATCGCACCATTGACGCTAGAAAACACCTGACAGCCACAGGCCAGCGCCTCCAGTGGGGGCAGCCCAAACCCTTCACTGACGCCCTGCTGGCCCCAATAGTGGGCTGAATCATATAGGTAAACTTTGGCCCGGTTGAACAGTGCGGCTAAGTCCTCAACGTAGTGATCAAGCAACACCACGCGAACCCGATTTTGCAGGGCGGGCACCAGTTGATTCAGCAAATAGGGCGAAGACTTGCGGGTCTGCACCAGCACATCAATATCCCGTGACTGGTAGTGGTTGCAGAAATCTTCAGAAATATGGTTTGGCACATAGGCGATGGGCGCATTCAGGGCTTTTTGGCCCCAGTACCCCACCGTATTGCGGCTCACACACCAAATGGGTACCCGGGCCGGGATGGAAAACCCATAGCCGGAACTGTGGGCGTGATAGACCACCGGATATTGCCGCAGCTTTCGCACCAGCTTCGGCACGTGAAACCCCCAGCTCACCACAAAAATCACCTCCTGGGGAGAAATCCCCGCCGCTAGCAGGTCTTCCAGGAACAGGGTGTCGGCCTCCCGCTGTTGATAGGTGACGATGGCGGCTTCGCAAAGGGGCTGAGCCAACTTCAGGATTTTCAGCTCAGCCCACAGCCCGCCTCCCCCAAACCGCTGGGTCGTGCCAGGCACTAGAAAATAGAGTTTTCGCATCCCCAAGTTACCGTCTAGGGCAAGTCCCGTTCCCCAGTGCTGTTACCCCCAGCGTTGTACATGGCATGGTTTACAGCGTGAACTCAGACGCCACAATCATCGAGCCGATCCCCATGTCGCTGAAAATCTCCAGTAGCAGGGCATGGGGAATCCGGCCATCCAAGATATGCGCCGCTTTCACCCCTTGGGCGAGGGATCGCACGCAGCAGGTCACTTTGGGGATCATCCCCCCCGCGACGGTGCCGTCTTCAATTAATTCTCGGGCCTGCTTAATGTCTAGGTGATTGAGCAAGGTCGAGGGATCTTTGAAGTCCCGCAAAATGCCGGGGGTATCCGTCAGCAGAATTAGCTTCTCTGCGCCGATTGCCGCCGCCAGTTCCCCGGCTACCGTATCGGCGTTGATGTTGTAGGCTTGGCCAGTTTCATCTGCCGCCACGCTAGATATCACGGGAACATAGCCCGCATCTAGCAGCGAGTTCACCATGGATGGGTTGATGCTGCTGACCTCGCCGACAAAACCGACCGCTCCGCTGGCTTGGGGGCGCGCGGTAATCAGGTTGGCATCTTTGCCGCAGATCCCGACCGCTAAGCCGCCAGCTTGGTTGATTAGCGAAACCAGTTCTTTGTTCACCCGGCCCACCAACACCATTTCCACCACTTCCATGGTGTCGGCATCGGTGACCCGCAGTCCATCTTTGAACTGGGGCTCAATCCCTAGCTTGCCCAGCCAGGTGTTGATTTCAGGGCCACCGCCGTGAACCACGACGGGCCGAATGCCGACGCAGGCCATAAACACGATGTCTCGCACCACGGTGGCTTTAAGGTGGCCATCCTTCATGGCGGCCCCACCGTATTTCACTACCACAGTGCGACCGCGAAACTGCTGCAAATAGGGCAGAGCTTCGCTAAGCACCCGAACGCGGGTGGCTTCGGCTTCGTGGATGTATTCGCTGTCGTTCAGGGCCGATTCGACCATTGATAGGCTCCCCAAAAACTGGGCTGGACAGGGTATGCCAGGGAGCTGTAAGCCCCTCTAGCCGAGGATAGTTTAGCGAACTGCCTGACGGTTGATGCCCCTAGACAGTCATGATGTCTTTTTCTTTATCAGCCAGGGCTTCGTCAATTTTGGCGGTGTATTTGTCGGTCAGCTTTTGAATTTCATCCTGAAGATCTCGGGACTCGTCTTCAGAAATGTCGCTGTTTTTTTCCTGCTTCCGCACCTGGTCAATGCCGTCCCGGCGAATGTTGCGCACGGAAACTCGACCTTCTTCGGCGTACTTGGCGGCAATTTTGACGAATTCCTTGCGGCGCTCATTGGTCAACGGCGGAATGTTCAGCCGCACTACGTTGCCGTCGTTGTTGGGGACTAGGCCCACATCTGACAACGAGATTGCCTTTTCAATTAAGGAAATCGAGCTGGGGTCGTAGGGCTGCACCATTAGGGTGCTGGCATCGGGTGTGCTGATGTTGGCTAACGACTTTAACGGCGTGGGGCTGCCGTAGTACTCGACATTCACCTTATCTAGCAAGGCTGCATTGGCCCGCCCGGTGCGAATGGTGTTGAAAGCGCGCTGGGCTGCTTCCACCGCCTTTTGCATGGTTTGCTCAATTTCGTTGAGTTCAGCTGACATCACAAGATCCTCCCACTATCGTACCGATTGATTCTCCGGTCATGGCGCGGCCAATATTGCCCCGCACAGACAGGTCAAAAACCATAATTGGAATGCTGTTATCTTTACATAACGCAATTGCCGTACTATCCATCACCTTAAGATCATTTGTCAGAACATGACTGTAGGTGAGGCTGTTGTAGCGGCGAGCGTTGGGGTTAGTTTTGGGGTCGGCGTCATAAACCCCGTCTACCTGGGTGGCTTTGAACAGGACTTCGGCGTTGATTTCAGCGGCGCGCAGGGCGGCAGTGGTATCGGTGGTGAAGAAGGGATTGCCTGAACCGGCCCCGAAGATGACCACTCGGCCTTTTTCCAGGTGGCGGATCGCCCGACGGCGAATGTAGGGTTCGGCGACTTCCTGCATTGAGATGGCGGTTTGAACCCGGGTGGGCACGTCCATCCGCTCTAGGGCATCTTGCAGGGTCATGGCGTTCATGATGGTGGCAATCATGCCGATGTAGTCGGCTGTGGCCCGATCCATCCCGGCGGCTGCCCCTTTGATACCGCGAAAAATGTTGCCGCCGCCGACAACAATGGCGATCTGTAGGCCGTTTTTGACGGCGTCGGCAATGTCTTCGGCGATGGACTGCACCACATCGGGGTCGATGCCGTAGGCGAGGTCGCCCATTAGGGCTTCGCCGCTAAGCTTGAGCAATACCCGCTGGTAAGTGTTCCCCATGAATGCGCTGCTGTACTGACGATTATCTCCAACTCAAGATAGCAGGCGGTGGGGGGTGGGGGATAGTTGGGACTGGGGAGATTGGCCCTGGGGTGGGAAAGTGAATAGAAATGCGTTTTTCAATCCATCTACGTTTTCCCATCATTTCAATCAATCGCCTTTTTTCTACCCCTAGCCATGAGTCACGCCGTAATGAGTGATGCTGCCCTGCAAATTAGTCTGCAAGTTGGTTTGGTTGGTCTTTGGTTGGGGGCATTGGCTCTGCTGGCGGAACGACTCTCTCGCCGTCAGGGGGCGAGTTCGGAAGTGGCCAGGAAGGTGATGCACATTGGGGTGGGCAATGTGATTTTGCTGGCTTGGTGGCTGGACATCCCGATGTGGGTGGGGGTGGGGGCTTCGGTGTTGTGTAGCGGGGTGGCGCTGGCGTCGTACAAGCTGCCGATTTTACCGGGGATTAATGGGGTGGGGCGCAATAGTTTGGGCACATTTTTTTATGCGGTCAGCATTGGGGTGTTGATGCTGTGGTTTTGGCCGGTGCGGCCCCACTATGCGGTGATTGGCATTTTGATCATGACTTGGGGCGATGGGCTGGCGGCGCTGGTGGGGAAGCGGTTTGGCCGTCGGCTTTATACGTTTGCTGGGATGCAAAAAAGCTGGGAAGGGTCGCTGATGATGGCGGCGGCAAGTTTTGTCGTCTGCGGGCTGGTGTTGGGGGCAGTACAGGGGGGGGATGGGGGGATGCTAGGGGTAGCTTTGGCGGTTGCGATCGCAGCCACTGCCCTAGAATCGTTTTCGATTTGGGGAGTGGATAACCTGACGGTGCCGGTGTTGAGTGCGGCCTTGGCTTTTGGCTTAAATGTGCTGTGGCTGGGCAATCCGTAAGATGGTGCGGCCCTAAACTCCGGCTTTGGCTTTGAGCGGGGCTAGCAGGTCGAGGGGAACCTGG
>PXDR01000311.1 GCA_003566335.1 Cyanobacteria bacterium T3Sed10_344R1 | reverse complement strand
TGGGCACTGGCCATGGGCTTGCCCGGTGCCAAGGCAAAGGTTGCCGTCAGCGGCCCACACATTCCTAAGCAATGACCAAAACTGCCCAAAAAGCCCAGCAGGGCCATCAACATCAAATCCACCATGCCTGACATTGTCCGCTGGCGGGTGAACTGGCGTCAAAAAAGGCTGTGGGTCTCTTGCACGTAACGGCGCTGACTTCACCAGTTTTCTGCCCTTTTGGTCTTACCGGGGGCCGACTGCATCGACAAACTAGAACGGTGTCACCAGGTTGAAAGTTGACCCAGCTGTTGACCCAGCTAAAGAGTCTGTGGTCCCGCGACCGCCGGGGCGCAGGATCTTTGTTCATGAGGTAGCTCATGAGTCGCCCTGGTCAGTAGCTATCAATCTGGTTACGAGCTTTTCACTGCACGAGTTGTAGCCCCTAGGAAGCATTCAGATAGACGACCAAGTTTGCTCTGGGGCATCCACAAGCGTTGCTTTTAAGACCCATCAAGAATTGTGAGGGCAAACAGCGTGACGATTGGGAATCCTTATTGATAGACTTGAATCAAGGAAAAGTAATTCTAGATAGATAAAAGTCTATCTACTGGAAAGAGGGCTCAAGGCCAAGCTTCGCTAAGCGTTCTGCTGAACGTGAGGTTGTCGATTGGCGTTTTGGCATCAAGCTACAGGCTTTGATTTGCATAGGTTTATTTACGGTTTATTTACACAGTGGGTTGGTCATGCAGCTAACGAACAGAATCAACTTTCGCCATGTACGCGGTGACCTCTTCGGAGGCGTCACCGCTGCCGTTATTGCTTTGCCCATGGCCCTTGCTTTTGGGGTGGCTTCTGGGGCTGGGGCCGCTGCCGGTCTATGGGGTGCGGTGCTGGTGGGCTTTTTCGCGGCGCTATTTGGGGGAACGCCAACCCTCATCTCTGAACCCACTGGCCCCATGACGGTGGTGATGACGGCGGTCATTGCCAATCTGACTGCCGCTGATCCAGAACACGGCTTGGAAATGGCTTTCACCGTGGTGATGATGGCCGGGATTTTCCAGATGATTTTCGGGGCGCTGCGCCTGGGCAAATACGTGACGATGATGCCCTACACGGTGATTTCGGGCTTTATGTCCGGCATCGGCATCATTCTGGTGATTTTGCAGCTTGCGCCATTTCTGGGGCAGGCCAGCCCTGGAGGTGGGGTTGTCGGTACGCTGCAAGGGATTCCAGACCTGCTTGCTAATATTCAGCCAGCAGAGACGGGATTGGCTGCGATCGCAGTCGGGATTATCTGGTTCATGCCTTCCCGGTTCAAGCGGATTGTGCCCCCCCAGCTAGTTGCGCTGATTGTGGGCACCGCCCTGTCCTTGGTGCTGTTCCCAGGGCTGGAGATTCGCCGCATTGGCGAGATTTCGGCCAGCTTTCCAGCGATGCAAGTCCCCACCTTTAACGCAGCCCAGCTCCAGACTATGCTTGTGAACGCGGTGGTGCTGGGCATGTTGGGCTGTATTGATGCCCTGTTAACCTCTGTGGTGGCAGACAGCCTCACTCGTACTGAGCACGACTCAAATAAAGAGCTGATCGGTCAAGGTATTGGCAACCTGATGTCCGGGCTATTCGGCGGCATTGCGGGGGCCGGTGCGACCATGGGCACCGTAGTGAATATCCAGGCCGGGGCTAGAACTGCGCTATCGGGCTTAACCCGGGCGTTTGTGCTGTTGATTGTGATTCTGGGGGCGTCTGGGCTGGCGGCCACGATTCCCCTGGCGGTGCTGGCCGGAATTGCCTTTAAGGTCGGTATCGACATCATTGACTGGGAGTTCTTGAAAAGAGCCCATCGGGTGTCGGTGAAAGGGGCGCTGATTATGTACGGCGTCATTATCTTGACGGTGCTGGTTGATTTGATTGTCGCCGTGGGTGTGGGGGTGTTTGTTGCCAACATTCTCACCATTGAGCGGATGAGTGCCATGCAAACCAATTCAGTGAAGGTGGTTTCTGACGCAGATGATGAGGTCTTGCTGAATTCAGACGAGAAGCGCTGGCTAGATGAAGGCAATGGCCGCGTGCTGCTGTTCCGTCTCGGGGGGCCAATGATCTTTGGTGTCGCTAAGGCGATTTCTCGCGAACATAATGCGATCGCAAACTGTGACGCGATTGTCTTTGACCTAAGCGATGTGCCCCACATGGGGGTTACTGCCTCCCTAGCCTTAGAGAATGCGATTAAGGAAGCCGTTGATAAAGATCGTCAGGTCTACATCGTCGGGGCCACGGGGCAGACCCATCGCCGCCTGGAGAAGCTTAACGTGTTCAGCATTGTGCCCGCCCACCATCTGTATATCAATCGGGCTGAGGCGCTACGGGATGCGGTCAACCAGGTCTTTCCTAGCAGCATTCAACAGCAGCAGTCGCTTGACTTTGGCGGTACCTTCCCCGCAGGTCTCTAGGATTAACTACGACAGAATTCACTCCTAGCTGCTAGCTTTCAGAACCCGCCTGTGCGGGTTCTGTTGGCGGTTCTGTTGGCATAGTGGCGATTTCAAGCATTTGGAAAATAACTATTAGCCAGCCAGTTCACTGGCTAGATCGAGACAGTAGATTCAAACCTATTTGCTGAGTTTAAGGCTTAAATAAGCCGCTTGTATAGCCATTTTTTTAATGATTCACCCCGAAAAAATCAATGGGTTAATCAAGAATATTCGATGATGTTCAGCACATAATAATAAAAAAGAAGATAAGGATTTTATGATGCTTTCTCAAATCCCAGAGTCTCGGATGCATTGGATTCGATGGGTCTTAACCATTGGCTGGCTGGTCATCATTGCGTCTCTTTTTTATGATCCCTGGACGCCCGCATTAACCGAGCCTGATCATGCTTGGAGTCCATTGCGGCTCTCTGATAACTGCGTTCTAGTGCAGGGAGAATGCTTAGTTGAACAACCCTATCCCCTCGGGACAACTCTTTTCTGGGGTGCCATTGTTCCCTCTGCCATATTTATCCTGTTAGTTTTTGGTCATGAGTTATGGCGGCGAATTTGTCCGCTATCCTTCTTATCCCAAATTCCTCGGGCCTTAGGCTGGCAACGACAGCTTAAGCGAGAGAATAAAAGCACTGGGAAGGTGCGCTATGGATTGGCTAAGGTAGAGCCCAATTCTTGGCTGGGACGAAACTACCCATATCTTCAATTTGGCTGGCTGTTTATCGGATTATGCGGACGAATTCTATTTTTCAATGCCGATCGTCTCGTACTAGCTGGTTGGTTGCTATTTACGATCGCAGCTGCGATCGCAGTAGGCTACTTTTACGGTGGTAAGTCGTGGTGCCAATATTTTTGCCCAATGGCACCGGTTCAGAGCATTTACAGCGAGCCTGGGGGCTTACTCAGCAGCAAAGCCCACATGAGCGATCAGGCGATCACACAATCCATGTGCCGCACCGTATTGCCCGATGGCAAAGAGCAGAGCGCTTGCGTGGCCTGCCAAAACCCTTGCATTGACATCGACGCGGAACGGAATTATTGGGGCAGCTTAAACAAGCCGGAAACCGCTCTAATTCGCTATGGCTACGTGGGGTTGGTCGTGGGTTATTTTGGCTACTACTATCTGTATGCTGGCAACTGGAACTATTACTTCTCCGGAGCATGGGTGCGGGAACCTGATCAGCTCGCTTCCCTGTTTTCTCCTGGGCTTTACCTGTTTGGTCAAGCCATTAATATTCCGAAGTTAGTCGCGGTGCCGCTGGTGTTGGGTGGATGTACTCTGATCGGCTATGGAATTGGACGATGGATCGAAAAACGGGCTAAGTTTCATAGCCGCCAGCAGAACCTAGGGCTATCAATCGAGACCATCCGCCATCGCATTTTTACGCTGTGCACCTTTGGGATTTTCAACTTCTTTTTTATCTTTGGTGGCCGCCCTTTAGTTGAACTCATGCCCCTATCCCTGCAATATCTGTACGATCTGGGCATGGTTTCCCTCAGTACTCTCTGGCTATACCAGACCTGGCGGTGCAGCCCCGATCTTTATTCCCGCGAGAAACTAGCCAGCCGATTCCGCAAACAGCTAGAGAAATTACAGCTCAACATTTCAGGGTTCTTAGAAGGTCGTGCTCTCAGCGACCTCAACACCCACGAAGTTTATGTGTTGGCTAAGGTGCTGCCAGGCTTTACCCGTGAGAAACGACATCAAGCCTATAAAGAGGTGGTTCGAGAAGCCTTAGAAGAAGGCTATGTGAACTACTCCAGTAGCCTGGAAATTTTGCAGCACATGCGCCAAGAACTCGGAATTACTGATGATGAACATCGCATCGTGCTAGAAGAACTCGGCATTGAAGATCCAGAGCTGCTGAACCCCCACCGTCAACGCAGCTTAGAGAACCAGATCCGCTTAAACGGCTACCGTAAATCTTTAGAGCGGTTAATGCTGCTGCAAAGCAAACAGCTTGATTTTCAAGCGTCAGCGGCAATCCGTTCCCTGCGTCGCGAATATTCGGTCACGCCCCAAGAAGAGGAGTGGATTCTGAGTGGATTTTCTGCGAGCACCGACAGCGTTAAAAAAGCGGAATTTCTACTCAATCAGTTGATAGAGCTGATTGATGGTTATCGCGCCTTGAACCAACCCATACTCCATGAGCATCACGCCGTATTAACCGTCTTGCGGGAAAATATTCGACATAAGAAAGAATTGATCGTGCGCTCAATTCTAGAAACCTTGGTGCTGCTCCAACAGGATGCGGCAGCACCGACCCTCGCCCAAGCGTTACAACAGGCTTCGCCAGCAGTGTTAGTCGAAATTCTAGCCGAAGAGGACTGGAGCACTCGCCTGCCACCCGAGATCTTAGACTGTGTCACCCAGCCGGGCGCGACCCCTATGACCTGTTCTTTGGAGTTCTCTGCTCAAGCAATCTTGCATCATCTAGAAGCCCTACTACAGGATCAAAATCCTTTAGTTCAGGCCGCATCTCTGTATATGATCGCGCAGCTAGATCCAGAGCGGAGTCGGGCGATTGCGCGTAATCAGCGTCAAGACTCTACCCCTAGTTTGGTGTACGAAATTGCTGAGCACATCCTATCTCGTCCCATGACCTGCCCACCGCTGGTGGAATTTCCAACCCTGGAGAAACTCGTTTATCTATTCAACAGCGATTTCTTCCACCGGATGCAGATTCAAACCTTGATTGCCCTCGCGCACCAGGCAGAGGTAAAAGCCTATACGAGCGGGGATGTGATTACCGAAGCCGGTGATACTTGTCGAGAACTGCTGCTATTGATTGAAGGAGATGCCAAGATTAACTACTACCATGCTGATGGAGTTCTAGTTGACTTTCTCTATCCCGGCCAAACCCTGGACGAGCTAGAGGTCTTGGCCCACAGCAACTCAGAAAACACCGTCATTGCCGACAGTGAAAAGACCCGGATTTTAGCCATCTCGGTCGATGCTTTCGACGATCTGCTGGATCATGACCCTGATTTTGCCCGTAGGGTTTTGGAACTAGAAAGTCAGCAGCTACAGCGATTCGTCCGATCGGTGCAGCCGCTGCAAGTGCCGTCACGGTAGTCAACGGACAACAGTACAACAAAGCCGATGGCGGGATTTGAACCCGCGACCGCTCGATTACGAATCGAGTGCTCTACCACTGAGCCACATCGGCGGAATTAACGTGCAATTCCGGTTTAATAGTATAGCAGCCAGGGGATTGAGCTTGACCTGTCAGAATAGAGAAAGACCGTTAACCCTGGATTGATTCATGCCGAAGTCGCCGCCGCCCCGTCCCCGTCGCCCGATGAGCGAGGAGAAATACGCCAAGCTGATGGCTGAGGCCAAAGCGCCCTATCGGGGGCTACGAAAGTTTGTGTATGGGGCGGTGGGGGCTTCTGGCGGCATTGGGGCGGTGGTGTTTTTGACCCAAATTTTGGCGGGGCGCGAGGTGGGGGAAGCGGTGCCCAATTTTTTGCTGCAGATTGGCTTGGTGGCGCTGATGGTCTGGCTGTTCCGGATCGATCGCAGTAAAGAGGATGCTTAGGCGCAATCCGCCCTAGTTTTGCGCCGTGAGATCTTCCAGGCTGATAACGAGGCAGGTGATCAGGTGAAAAATCCGGTTTTGCTGATTCCGGGGATTGACGACACGGCGGCGGTGTTTCGGCCCCTGGCTGACTTTTTGCAGCAGCAGGGCTGGGCAGTACAGGGGATCAACCTAACCCCCAATAGCGGCTGCACGGGCCTGGACTGCCTAGCGGAACAGGTGGCTGAGTATGTCACGACTACCTGGGCACCCGACCAGCCGATTGACTTGATTGGCTTCAGCATGGGGGGGATTGTGGGCCGCTACTATTTGCAGCGGTTGGGCGGCTTGGAACGGGTGCAGCGCTTCATTACCTTGTCGTCTCCTCATCAGGGGTCTTGGCTAGCCTATGGTCGAGGCTGGAATCGGGGCTGTCAGCAGATGCAGCCCACCAGCGAGTTTTTGGCTGATCTCAACGGCGATCGCAACCAATTAAACCAAATCCAGTTTTCTTCTTTCTGGACGCCGTTCGACCTGATGATTTTGCCAGCCAGCAGCTCCCAGCTGGGGGTTGGTCAAGAGGCCCAGTTTCCGGTACTGGCCCATCCGCTGATGCTGAGGGATCGACGGGTTTGGGCTGCGATCGCAACTGCCCTCAGCCAACCCGCCCCTGACGCCTGAGGACTGCTCGGTCTAAACCTGAGCCACCGCATCTCCCACCGATCCAGACTCAGTCTGACCAAAGATGGCGCTGGGATGGCAGTAGAACTTGAACTCCAGCAGGTTGTGAAACGGATCGGCCAAGAAAAAGGTGCGATGTTCTAGGGGGGTACCCTCAAACCGGCGGCGAGGCGGCTGATAGAACGTCAGCCCTTGGGCTTCGGCCCGAGCCAGCAGAGCTTCCCAGTCGGCTTCTTGCTCAAACACTAGGCCAAAGTGGCGGGGGTAGATCCCTTTTTGCGGTGCCAGAGGCTCCGGGGTTGCGTGGCCCACCAACTGATGGCCATATAGGTTCAAAATCACTGAATTGGCTGACTCGCGGCCCGACTCGCAGCCGAGGCCATCCACATAAAAGCGTTTGGCCGTGGCAACATCTTCAATCGGGAAGGCTAGGTGAAACATGACGGTGCTCATGGGCAAATCCTCTCGGTTAAGTCGTTAGCACGGTTCGCTCGACATGACTAACTGAATAGTTCGCTGAGCGCTGAGCGGGGCGCTATCAGCCAAATTGTCGGTCTTTTCTGGCTTGATTGTGAACCCTGCCCCCAGGCCCAACCCGTTAGACTTAAAGGCACGATACAAGACGTATACGACAGGCCAGGGGATGGAGGCGATGATGCCGTGGGGAATTGCGATCGCACTCAACACCGGGCTACTGGCGATCGCCTGGATTTTGCCGAAAAAGTTGCTGACCCCTGCT
>PXDR01000079.1 GCA_003566335.1 Cyanobacteria bacterium T3Sed10_344R1 | reverse complement strand
CTAGCCTAGGCTAGTCCGGCTTTTTCATGCCGTTTCACGCTGGTTTTTGCCTGGCAGCAACTCAGGCGCATCGCCGGAAAATGCGGGCAGTTGACCCAGGCTGCGATCGCTGAAATCTGGCCGCAGACTTTCCAGTTTTGGCTAGGTGCGCTACTATGATTCAAGCAAGTCGAATTCATACCGACTTCGTACATTTAGGGTTCTTCACAACTCTGCCCACCCCGCGTCGGGAGTTCGCGGCAGGTAATGAAGGGCTCAGGCGGTTCAGTTTGCTGTGATGAGCGAACTGCGATCGCATCTCAAACTTGGCGCAGTAAGTGGCGCAATAAATTTGACGAAATGTTTGATCGGGACAACTTGATCAAACTCGAACAACCGACACGGAGGTATCGCTCAATGGTTACTGTTTCTCTATCTAAAGTGCCTAACGTCGTCTTTAAGACCCGCGTTCGGGACGAGTCCGTCGGCGGTGAAAACCCCTTCCGCTGGCAAGACAAAACCACCCAAGAGATCTTTGGCGGCAAGCGCGTTGTCGTATTCTCTCTGCCCGGTGCATTCACCCCCACCTGTTCTTCCACCCACCTGCCTCGGTACGAAGAGCTCTATGACGAAATCAAGGGCCAGGGCGTTGATGAAGTCATCTGCGTCTCTGTGAACGATGCCTTCGTCATGTTCCAGTGGGGCAAAGCCCAGGGTGCCCAGAACGTGTTTTTGCTACCTGACGGCAACGGCGAGTTCACCCGCAAGATGGGCATGTTGGTCGAGAAAACCAACCTGGGCTTCGGTATGCGCTCCTGGCGCTACTCCATGGTGGTCAACGACGGCACCATCGAGAAAATCTTCGTTGAGCCCGACTACGGCGACAACTGCCCCACCGACCCCTTTGAAGTGTCTGATGCTGACACCATGCTGGCCTACCTGAAGGGTGCGTAAGCCCCGCGCCAGCCTCTAAGCTGACGTTCGCTATCGAATGGGCGAACGCTAGCTAATTTCAGAAGCACGTCAAAAGCCCGGCCCCTGTGAAGGAGTCGGGCTTTTTCTAGTGGAATGTGATTTAGTCGCTGGCTAGTGGGTGATTTGGGGGTGCGATCGCACGATCCCACCACACCTCAACCGCGCCAAACTGCCGCACTACAGCTCTCGCACAATCGCCTGATTGTCCTTGACCTCACCCACCAACACTACGTCAGCCACCCCGGCAAAGATGCCGTTCTCCAGCACCCCCGGAATATTGTTCAAGGTTTTCTCTAGCTCTGCCGGGGCGTCAATCCCATTAGCAAACTTGACATCCACAATCAAATTGCCGTTGTCGGAAACCACTGGCCCCGCCTTCTTCACCCCCATCCGCAGGGTGGGCTCACCGCCGAGACCGCGAATCGCCCGCATCACCGGAGTCACCGCCATCGGCACCACTTCCACCGGCAGCAGAAACGTAGTGCCCAGCTTATCCACCAGCTTGCCGCTGTCCACCACCACGATGAACTGATCCGCCAGGGAATCGACAATTTTTTCTTGGGTGTGGGCTGCCCCACCGCCCTTAATCAAGGTTTTCTGGGGATCTACCTCATCCGCGCCGTCAATGGCTACGTCAATCCGATCCACTTCGTCCAAGGACACCAGGGGAATGCCAAAATCCCGAGCCAGCACAATCGCCTGAAAAGACGTGGGAATCCCTTTGACGTTGGTCAGTTCCCCTGACTTCAGCCGCTCGCCGATGAACTGAATCGCAAAGGCCGTGGTAGATCCCGTGCCCAGGCCCACCACCGTGTTGGACTGAACTCGGTTAGCGGCGGCGCGACCCACCTCTTGTTTCATCAGTTTGACCACATCGGTCATAGTGCTTGCTCCTCCTGTGTGGGTTAGTAAAGGTCGAGGCACTCGGCCTCAGCCCACCCTTTAGCATCACCCAAAGCGCTCCCCTTGCCTAGACAGGTTGCCCCCAGCCCCAGCGCGAATTAGAACGCTACAGGCCAGGGGCGGCGGGACAGATCAAGCGTAGACAGCACAAGGCTAATCAAGATAAGCCTCATCAAAACCAGACCCATCAAGGTTAAACAGTGCGCTGGTTGTAGGGCAGCTTCGCCAGCATCCGGGCCATCATGCAGGTGTTAGAAACTCCGGCAAACACCAGACCCGCCCCAACAAATCCGCTCAGCAGCAGGAACCACGGCGACACCGCCGCCCCCAGCACCGTGCCGATAAACACTAGAGAACCTGCCGTAATTTGCACCTGACGCATTAGGCTAATCGGCGCATTTTTGTTGATTTTGGTGGGTAGCCCTTGCTGCTTCCAGGCGTTGAGGCCGCCGCTGAGGTGCATCAGGCTGGGCACGCCCGCCGCCAGGAGTTTCTGGGCTGCTTGGCCAGAGCGGTTGCCGGTTTGGCAGTACAGCACCACTTGGCTGGAGTCGGCAGGCAGGCGCTCTGGGCTAACTTGCGCCAGGGATACCAAGGTCGCCCTCTGGATATGCTCGCCCGCAAATTCCCCCGGTTCTCGCACGTCTACCAGGGTGATGCGGCCCTGGTCGTGCCACTGCTTGAGGGTGGTGGGGTCAATCGCCTGGAGTTGAGAAGAAGTTGAGGAAGAAGTCATCGCTAGTTCTGAGGGGGAGAAGAGGACAGGCAGCAGGGGCAAACCCTAGGGGCACCGCTGCCGCTTTTATCCCATTGTATAACCAAGTAGTTGTAAATGCGATCAGATGCGATCGCATTTACCGGGTAGCCGCTCCTACTTATCCTTAATTTTCACCGTGACCCCATCGCTAAGGTACTTACTGAGCGCTTCAGCAAACGCTTCAGCCCCTTCTTTCTTCTTGGGGGCTGGGGGCTTGCTAAAGAGGAATTTGGGAAAGGGTTTGCCCTTGAACCCGGGGAACAGGGTTTCAATCGTCCAGATGAAGGCAACAAAGGTCACGAGTCCTAAGAAAATTGGATTCATTACAGGAACTTGCTTGCTCAATAACGGTAAATGCAGAAATTGCGCCCAAATCGGCACAAAGTGCCTGAAGTAAAGCGTAGTTTTGAGATACCGCCCCAAGTCTTTCGATTCCCTACAGATTTTGTGTGATTTTCGTAAATTGCCTTCCGATTAGCTGTTTTTGACGGTCTGACTCACCCACCCGAGCCTAGGGGTAGCCTAGAACTGTGCTCCCCGCCGCCCAGGATTCCCCCATGCCCTCTACCGACCTCCCCCCCGATCTCCCCTCAGACGCAGCGTTCAATCGCGCCAACGACTGCCTCCGCCGCCGTCGCCATCAACAGTGGTTGCGATCGCAGCGAAAGACCCAAATTTTGCGATCGCAGGTCGGCTTCAGCGAAGTCGCCCACAGCCGCCCCCTAGCCTGTCGCGGCTGCGCCAACTACCACGGCCTCAGCTACGGCACCCAGCGCCACACCCGCACCCCTCTGATCTGCGCCATCCATCCCCACGGCTGGCAGGAACTCAGCCCCTGCGCTGACTGGCGGGAGATTGCGCTCTAATCCCAGAATTTGGAGCTTGGCTTAATCCACGGTGACCCGGAACCGGATAAACCCAGCTTGGTCAGCTTCAACAGTGCCAACATCAACCACAACAGCACCTCGTTCATTAGAATCTGAACCACAGGAGGGAGGCAGTGCTGTCGGTGCTGCTATGAAAGCATCTCCGTCAGGTAAATCGGTGATGGCAGGATCAACCGGGTTCCCTGGGCCTCTGGTTTGAATCGTATCAGGGGCGTAGGTCGTACCAGCGGGGATGCGATCGCAGATCTCAACATTTGTCACCTCATCGGCCAAAGTATTGATGTAGTAGATTGTGTACTCAATCGTATCCCCCCCTTCTGCATCGATGTTAGACAGGTCTACAACACCCTGCCCAAGACCAAGATTGTCTAATGCAGCTACGTCAGGATCGTTGCCGACAACTTGGGTAAAGTCAGGCAAGTTATTCCCGCCTACATAATCTGTGATTCGCTTGAGTAAACTAAAGGCAGGAGAGCGGAAAGCAAAATCGACATTAGTTACAGGTTGAGTTCCGACTGTAACCTCAATCCCTTCATCCTGTGTTCTACACGTGTCAGGAATTGGTGCATTTGGATCAATCCTCACTGTGTAGTCCCGATTAGCTACTACATTGTCAAATAAATACTCTCCATTGGCATTAGTCTGAACCTCAGATATTACGTTGCCTTCGAAAAGTAGCTGAACAGTAATACCGCCAAGTTCCAAAGGTGGTTCACAACCCAAGTCTTCTAGCTGTCCAGATATCGTGGTTGTTTCTACTCTCCGCCTAAAGGAAGCACCTCCCGCAATTAGATCAAGCCCACCACCAGAAGAAGTTCCATCAGTCGTTAGAATTACTGTGCCTGGGTTTAGATTTAATATGGGAGCATCAACATCGCCAGGAAACAGCGAGTAACCAAAAACTGTTGCCCCTGCGGGTGGATTAAAGTTTTCTATTGGGAAAAATGCCCCGGCAATATTCTGTGCTCCAGTTTGATGAGAAGGTCTAAAAGCAGGATCAAGTGGAGCTTCAGATCTATTTCGCCGAAATACGGAAGTTTCTTGAAGACTAACCCCAGTATTTGTTCCCCAAGTGGGTTCCAAGAAGGTGGGCGCATAAGCTGTTGGCTCTGGTTCTGGTGCTGCTGGATTATCGATTCCAATGATCAACGCCATGCCAAAATCATCGCCATTACCACGGTCTAAAACAAGGAACCCTAAGCCATCCTGTTCATCGGATGGAATGCCATTTCTAAAAATATAGTCAACTCGCTCAATATTATTATCTGTTACACCTGTAGGTGTAACATTGGCGAAGACGTTGTCAATTCCTTGATTAATTATGACTTCATCTATGCTGTTGGCGAGCATTCCATCTTCAATAGTTCCCTCATAAGTTGGTCGAATTTCCGTAGGACTATTTCGCTCAAAGAACATGATGTCTCGTCGCTTATCCTCTACGGGGGGACGAGTTGGGGTGTTGGGATTTTGAGTATTGTTAGCTACTCGATTAAATACAGCAACATCAGCAATATCTTCAGCAAAATAGACTTCATTGCCCGCCTCAAAGCTTTCTAAGATTAGATTATTTAAGGCTCCATTTCCAAAAGATACTGTATTGATAGTTGCGCAAGCCGCTGCTGTGTAAGCTCCATCACGAGGTTCTGGTGCACAGGATGTCGCAATATCTTCTTGTGCAGTAGCTTCATAATTTGCCGTGATAGTGTCAACTGCAACCTGTGCATATGCAGGGTGCGGTACTCCGAGAAAAAATATTCCTAAAGAGAGGTAAAAAATGACAATCTTTAAAGTTGACCAAGACAAATAGCGCCCCACTTGACTTCCCCTCTATTGCTGCTTGCTATGCGTTAAATTACTATCTGCTGAATCTACTTGCATGCCTATGGGTCTGGCACAGTTTCCGGCAAGGGTTCAGCACCGAAGGCGTTGAAGAGTTGATTGACCTTGACCGTTAACCCTAAGTACAACCCCCCAGCCGATCGACTTTCGCCGCCGCCAATGAAAGAGCCGTCCTGGGCACGGCCAAAGCTGTAGCCCACGCCCAGTCGCAGGTCAGGATTCAGATAATACCCCGCCTCCAGGGCATAGCCAGTCTCGCCATAGCCCACTGCCGGTTGACCAATCCAGCGAGCTTCACCCGTGATGTCCCAGCGGTAGGCAAAGCGGTAAGTGGCCCGCAGTTGCCCCAAGTGGATGGCGTTGCCGAAGCGGAAGTCATCGGCCAGGGTGGCGTTGCTGGCCCGCAGGCCATAGCGACCATAGAACTCCCAGCGCCAGTCCGGGGCGTAGATCGCCTCAATACCTAGCGTGTGGTCTTGGGAGCCGCTGCCCACCCCAATCAAGATGCTGTCGGGGGTGCTAGACGGGTTATTGCGGAATTCGTAGCTCAACAGAGCGTTGAACACGTCGCTGCCCGGATCACGGTAGGCCAGTCCTAGCCGGAGGTTCGTGGAATCGCCCAGAATGCCAGTGATGGTTTGGTTGGCGAAGTTGGCGTGCTGGAACCGCATCAGGCCAGTGAGGGATGGGGTGATGCGGCCAGCGGCAGCGGCGCTCAGGACGAGGTTGTCGCCACTGTTGCTGGTGCGGTGTTCGGCTCGGGCGCTGGCCTGGAAGTCGGGGTCGCCCGTGTACTCCAGGCCGACGCTGTAGGCGGTGGAGTCTTGAGGGGCTAGGGCCGAGGCTCCTGCACCAACGGCAAAGGGTTGGGCAAACTGATCCCCCGCTCCGGTGGTGCCAAAGCCGTCGCTATAGATCCGCTCAAAGGAGAAGTTGGCCCGCAGCCCTGGGGTGAGGGTCAGGCGGTGGTTGAGGCCGATGGCCCCCTGGCCAGTCATGCCGTTAAACCCGCCCGCCAAGGAGTAGCGGTTGGTCAGGGTGGTGTTGTCGCCGAGTTCGTAGTTGGCGATGGTGTCCAGGCTGGTGATTGAGCGGGGGCCGATCGCTCCGCCAGAGAGGAACTGCTGGGCCAAGCGCATGGTTACCCCAGGCTGCACCGCCCACTCTAGGCCCACTAAGTTGCGGGTGGGGTAGAGGATGTCTTGCTCTGCGCCTAAGTTCAGCTCGCTCTGGGCCACAAAGTCGAGGTTGCCGCTAATCGGCAGGTTGAATCGGGAGACCAGTTGGTTGGAGCTGGTGGACAGATCGGTGGTGCGATCGCGGCGATTGCGGTTAACAAAATCTACCCCTAGGGTGGCAGAGCCAATCTGCTGGGTTACCCCGGCCTGAACCGTGGTCAGGGTATTGTCAACAGGCGCACCCAAGACCGGGTCGATGCCAGGACGCAGCAATCCAGCGAGATCGGTGATGACCTCAGGGGTAGGGCCATCATTGGTTTCTTGGTCAAACCGAGCGCGGAACTGGGTTTGCTCACCCACCCGAGCCTGGAGCTGTGCCCCCCAGCGGGTTTGGCCTGGGCGGAAGCTGGTGGTGGCCGTGTTGTCAAAGCCGCGCTCGGTTGAGCTGAGATAGGCCCGACCAGAAATCCCGTCTAGCAAGGTGCCGCTGGCCTCTAGGCGATAAGCCATGCCGCTGCGGTTGAAGACATCAGTGGTCAGACTAGACCGGGCTAGCTCACCCACAATTCGCCCGTTTTCCCCCAGGGGAATCAAAGCGTCAAAGCCATAAAGACTGAAGTCCCGCATTCCCTGGTCTTCATAGAGCAGGGTGGCCCCCAGCAAGCTGCCCGGTAGGCCCGGAGCGCGGTACTGCACCCGACCGGCGTATAGATTGCCGCCAGCGGTGAAGTCCTCTACCTGGTACGTGACGACAATTCGCCGCACCAGGGCTGGCCCTAGGGGATTGGCGTCAATGGCGCTGACCGGCTGGCGAAACAGCAAGGTGCCCCGGTCGTAGTCAATCTCGTAATCCGGGCCTCGGCTGAGCTGTTGCCGTTCAACCACGGTGCCAGGACGATTCAGTTCTTCGGTTTCGAGG
>PXDR01000296.1 GCA_003566335.1 Cyanobacteria bacterium T3Sed10_344R1 | reverse complement strand
TGATGTAAACGGAGTTGAGGGGGTTGTTGTCTTTGAAGTTGCGCACCACCTCGTCTTTGAGCTCTTCGCTGGTGGTGTTCCAGGTGTCGATTACTTTCTGGAAGCGCTCGACTTCGGTGATTTCCCCTCGGGTATAGCGGTCTTCGGTGGTGCGAATGTCCTCTTCGGCAGTGCTCAACATGGCCCGCTTGGTGTCGGGCACCTGCAAGTCATCGACGCTGATGGAAATCCCGGCTTGGGTGGCGTACTTGAAGCCCAGGTCTTTCACTAGGTCGGCTAGGTGGGCGGTGCGAGCCGTCCCGTGGGTGGTAAACGACCAAGAGATCAGACTCTTGAGCTGTTTTTTGTCAATAATTCGGTTGTAGAAGGTGGTGGTGGTGGATTGGGAACCTTGCGCTGCCATGGAATACTCCGCCCCTCAAACGTCTGCTGGTGGTTGCTGTGGTGGTGATGTCAAGGGTGCGATCGCACCCTTGACGGCTGTGATTACAAAAGTGCGCTAGGTCAACAGCGCCTCATGTACGGTTCGGTTGTAGAGAATGCGGCCTGGGGTGGTTTTGACATACTGGGAAATCAGGCTTCCTTCAGTGTCGAATCGTGCCCGGCGACCGCTGTAGACCTGGGTGGTCGTGCCATCTTCCCCCTGGATTTCTTCAACCAGCACTTCATCGGCTGGGTCGTTGTCTACAGGGCCGTCATAGCGGAGCCAAACCTTGGCGTGAAGGGCCACTTGCCCTTGGTCGTAGGCCATGATGGCATCGTCCAAGTTGGCAAAGTAACGCCCCTCGCCCAGGGTGGCGTTGGGATTGTTGGCGGTGAGGTAGTAGCAGCCCAGCACCATGTCTTGGCTCGGGGTGATAATCGGCTGTCCGGTAGCCGGAGACAGGACGTTGTTCGAGGCCAACATCAGCAGTCGGGCCTCGGACTGGGCCTCTAGGGACAGAGGCACGTGAACCGCCATCTGGTCACCGTCAAAGTCGGCGTTGAAGGCAGGGCAGACTAGGGGGTGTAGCTGAATCGCTCGGCCTTCCACCAAGGTGGGTTCAAATGCTTGAATCCCTAACCGGTGCAGGGTCGGTGCCCGGTTGAGCATCACCGGGTGGCCTTCAATCACCTCTTCGAGCA
This sequence comes from Cyanobacteria bacterium T3Sed10_344R1, assembly GCA_003566335.1. Lineage (GTDB taxonomy): Bacteria > Cyanobacteriota > Cyanobacteriia > Phormidesmidales > Phormidesmidaceae > PXDR01. The sequence goes on along the minus strand of PXDR01000296.1, from coordinate 6,329 downwards.
CATCCCAAACGCTGGGATCGCCCCGTTGAATCAGCTTCTTGGCCGCTTTGATGTTGTTCACCAATCCCTGACGAATCAGGCGGTGAATCACAAAGGGCTGGAACAGCTCAATCGCCATTTCCCGAGGCAGACCGCACTGGTGAATCTTCAGCTTGGGGCCAACCACGATCACGGAACGACCGGAGTAGTCCACCCGCTTACCCAGCAGGTTCTGGCGGAAGCGGCCCTGTTTACCCTCAATGATGTCGGAGAGAGATTTGAGCGGGCGGTTGTTCGCGCCAACCACGGTGCGACCGCGCCGACCGTTGTCGATTAGGGCGTCTACCGCTTCTTGCAGCATCCGCTTCTCGTTGCGGACGATGATTTCGGGGGCCAGGATTTCCTGGAGTCGGGCTAAGCGGTTGTTGCGGTTGATCACCCGGCGGTACAGGTCGTTTAGGTCGGAGGTGGCAAAGCGGCCCCCGTCTAGCTGCACCATGGGCCGTAGATCCGGCGGAATCACCGGAATCACGTTCAGCACCATCCAGTCGGGCTTGGAGCCCGTGGCGACGAAGTTATCAACCACCCGCAGCCGCTTGATCAGCTTGGCCCGCTTTTGGCCCTTTGAGTTGGCGATTTCTTCCCGCAGGGACTCAGCGTCAGCTTCTAGGTCTAAATCCTGAAGCAGTTGCTGCAGCGCTTCTGCGCCAATGCCGACCTCAATGCCTTCAAGCTGGGACTCTTCGTCGTACAGCTGATCCTCAATTTCGATCCACTGATCTTCGGTGAGGAGCTGCTTGTAAGACAGGTTGTCGGCGTTGCCTGGATCCAACACGACGTAGGCGTTGAAGTAGACAATCTGCTCCACATCCCGCAGGGGCATGTCCAGCAGAATGGCCATGTAGCTGGGGATGCCCTTGAGGTACCACACGTGGGTGACGGGGGCCGCGAGCTTGATGTAGCCCATGCGGTGACGGCGCACCCGAGACTCGGTCACCTCGACGCCGCAGCGCTCGCAGACAATGCCCCGGTGACGCACCCGTTTGTACTTGCCGCAGTGGCATTCCCAGTCTTTGGCGGGGCCAAAGATCCGCTCGCAAAACAGCCCGTCCATTTCAGGCTTGAGGGTGCGGTAGTTAATGGTTTCGGGTTTGGTGACTTCCCCGACGACCTGACCGTTGGGTAGGGTGCGCTCTCCCCATTGACGAATCCGCTCCGGGGAGGCTATCCCGATTTTGACGTAGTCAAACCGCTGTTCTACTTTTGGCATTCTCGACAACTTCCTTGGGCTTACTGGGTACGGGTCACAGTGCGATCGCAACCCTAGATATCTTTGGCGCAATCTCTTTGGCGCAGCTCTCTAGGGCGCTGGGTTTAGATCACCCTATTCTTCAACTTCCTCAAACTCTTCCCGATTGATCGATTCATAGGTGGGTCGAGACGGGGCGCGGCGGTTGCTGACATCGGCCATCAGGTCAACCTCAGTGTCGCGGCTGGTGCCGTCTTCTCGGGTGTCGAGCTTATGCACCGCAATGTCGAGGCCCAGGGATTGCAGCTCGCGCATCAATACCTTGAAGGACTCAGGGGTACCGGGGCGAGGAATCTGCTTGCCCTTGACGATCGCATTCAGGGCTTCATTCCGGCCCTGCATATCGTCGGACTTCACCGTCAGCAGTTCTTGCAGGGTGTAGGCCGCGCCAAAGGCTTCTAGCGCCCACACTTCCATTTCCCCGAAGCGCTGACCGCCCTGCTGAGCCTTACCACCCAGGGGCTGTTGGGTCACCAAGGAGTAAGGGCCGGTAGAACGGGCGTGAATCTTGTCGTCAACCAGGTGAACCAGCTTCAGCATGTAGGCTTTACCCACCGTGATTGGCTGGTCAAAGGGTTCTCCCGTCCGACCGTCCCGCAGCTGAATCTTGCCGGGGTTTTCTGGGTCATAGACCCAGTCTTTTCCGGGCTGTTCTTTCGCTTCTTCCAGCTTGCCGTGGGTGGTCTTGCGGGAGGCTTCTTCCCCGTACATTTCGTCAAAGGGCGTGATCTTGAAGCGGGCGTCGAGGTTTTCGGCAGCCCAGCCCAACATGCACTCAAACACTTGGCCCACGTTCATCCGGGAGGGCACCCCTAGCGGATTGAGGGCAATGTCGATGGGGGTGCCGTCTGGCAGGAAGGGCATATCTTCCACCGGCAGAATCCGGGAGATAATCCCCTTGTTGCCGTGGCGACCGGCCATTTTGTCGCCCACCTGAATTTTGCGCTTCAGGGCCACATAGACCCGCACCACAATATTGGCACCGGGGGGAAGTTCGTCCCCTTGTTCCCGAGTAAAGACACGCACATCAACCACTCGGCCTCGCTCACCGTTGGGAACCCGCAGGGAGTTGTCCCGCACATCCCGCGCTTTTTCACCAAAGATGGCCCGCAGCAGCTTTTCTTCGGGAGGCTGGTCGGATTCACCTTTGGGGGTGACTTTACCCACCAGGATGTCGCCGGATTCAACCCAGGCTCCGATGCGGATAATCCCTTGCTCGTCGAGCTGACGCAGGGAGTCTTCACCGACGTTGGGAATTTCTCGGGTGACTTCTTCTGGGCCTAGCTTGGTTTGACGAGCCTCAATTTCGTGCTTCTCAATGTGGATTGAGGTGTACACGTCGTCCGAGACGAAGCGCTCGCTGATCAGGATGGCGTCCTCGTAGTTGTAGCCTTCCCAGGGCATGTAGGCGACCAGGACGTTTTGACCCAGGGCCAGTTCGCCCCCTTCAGTGGCAGAGCCGTCGGCCAGCACTTGGCCCGCCAGCACTTGATCCCCTTCAAAGACGATGGGGCGCTGGTTTAGGCAGGTGTCTTGGTTAGAGCGCTGATACTTTTGCAGGTCGTAGATGACGTCTTCGCCTTCGTGCGATCGCACCGTAATCCGCTCAGCATCCACATAGGTCACCTCACCATCGTGGCGGCTGACAATCACCATGCCGGAGTCCCGAGCAGCCTGAGCTTCTAGGCCCGTGCCCACCAAGGGACGCTCGGGCCGCAGCAGGGGCACCGCCTGACGCTGCATGTTAGACCCCATCAGAGCCCGGTTAGCGTCGTCGTGCTCCAGGAAGGGAATCAGGGACGTCGCCCCCGAGATGATTTGCACCGGGGACATGGCCACATAGTCCACCTCTTCCGGGATCACCCGGTCGAAGTCCTGGCGGTAGCGCACCGAAATGCTGTCACCCAGGATGAAGCCGTCCTCATCGGTGGGCAAGTCTCCTGGCGCAACCCGCAGATCGTCCTCTTCATCCGCAGTCAGATAGACCGGAGCCTCTTCTCGCATCACCTGTCCAGCCTGAACCCGGAAGAACGGCGTTTCAATAAAGCCGTAGGCATTGACTCGGGCGTGGGTTGCCAGAGAACCAATCAGACCGGCGTTCGGGCCTTCTGGGGTCTCAATCGGGCAAATCCGACCGTGGTGGGAGGGGTGAATATCTCGCACCGCAAAGCCTGCCCGCTCCCGGGTCAGACCGCCAGGGCCAAGGGCACTAATCCGGCGCTTGTGGGTCAGCTCCGCCAGGGGATTGGTTTGATCCATGAACTGGGAGAGCTGGCTGGAGCCAAAGAACTCCTTGATCGCCGCCACCAAGGGCTTGGGGTTGACCAGAGACGCTGGGGTCAGGGTGTCAGAATCGGACACCGTCATCCGCTCTCGGATGATCCGCTCTAAGCGGTTAAGGCCAACCCGCACCTGGTTTTGCAGCAGCTCACCCACAGACCGCACCCGGCGATTGCCCAGGTGGTCAATGTCGTCAATGCTGCCGATGTCAAATTCCAGATTGATCAGGTAGTCAATCGCGGTCAAGATGTCTTGAGCCGTCAGCACCCGCACGGTGTCGGGCACGTTGAGCCGCAGCTTTTTATTCAGCTTGTAGCGACCGACCCGGCCCAAGTCGTAGCGCTTGGCCTCAAAAAAGCGGGACTCTAGCAACTGCTGTCCGCCGCTGACCGTGGGGGGCTCACCCGGACGCAGTTTGCGATACAGCTCTAGCAGGGCTTCGTCTTCGCTGAACTGACCTTCTTTTTCGATGGTCTTTTGGAAGTACTCGGGGTGACGCAGGGCGTCAAAGATTTCGCTGTCGCTCAGACCAATGGCCTTCAGCAGCACCTGGGCCGACAGTTTGCGGGTTTTGTCGATCCGCACCCAAACCAGACCATTTTTGTCGGTCTCGAACTTGAGCCAAGCCCCCCGGTTAGGAATCAGGCTGGCGTTGTAAGTCCGGCGACCGTTTTTGTCGGTTTCGGACTTGTAATAGACCCCTGGGCTGCGAACGATCTGGTTGACGATCACCCGCTCAGCCCCGTTGATCACAAAGGTGCCCCGGTCGGTCATCAAGGGCAGGTCGCCGATGAAGACTTCCTGCTCTTTGATTTCCCCGGTTTCCCGGTTGATTAGCCGGGTGGGCACATACATTTGCACCGCGTAGGTGCTGTCCCGCCGCTTGGCCTCATCCACGTCATACTTCGGGCTCTTGAGGCGATATTGTTGCCCGAGGAAGTGCAGCTCTAGCTTGCCCGTATAGTCGGTAATAGGAGAAAAGCCTTCTAGCTCTTCAATCAAACCTTCTTCTAGAAACCAGCGGAAACTCGCCCGCTGAATTTCAACCAGGTCGGGCAAAATGAAGGCGGGGGTGTTACGAGTGAGTTCAGTCATGCGTCTCCTCTGGTGGGTCGGGCCGTGGGCTGGGGTCAAGGGGACTGCCGTCAGGGGACAGCTCAAGTCAATAAAGCGTTGCCCCTGCTCTAGCAATTATCTAGAGCAAGCGCAGCGCCAAACATGTTTATGGGATTGGGTTCAAGGAAAAAATAGAAGGATGGGGAATAGCTTGCTTGAAAAAATCGGGGTGGAAAAGATCGGGCAAGATTTGAGCCAGAACAACAGTCAAGGTCGGCGTACCCTTTAGCATAGCGGCATAGCCTATAAAACAACCTAACGTCAAGCCAGTTGCCCAAATCACGACTCTGCTGGACAACAAGGGGCTGATAAGACGGTGAAAATCAGCAGATCCCGGCGTTTGCCGTGAATGAAAGCATCCCGAGGGATTTTAGACTTTCTTTAGAAAGCAGCCCAACTGACTGGAGGCAGTCAACGAACCTTGTCCGTACCTCCAGGGGCGGCAGGTCAAGGCTCGGCCAGACGAAAGAGCCTGCGAGCATTGGCGGTGGTTTGAGCCGCTAGGGTGGTGAGCGGTTCATCCCGGAGATCTGCCAGGGCTGCCGCAACGTGCTGAACATAAGCAGGCTGGTTGCGCCGCTGTTTGCGCATGGGCACGGGGGACAGAAACGGGCAGTCTGTTTCCACCAGCAGCCGATCGGCGGGGACTATCTGGGCAGACGCTTTGACGGTATGGGCATTTTTGAAGGTGACGATGCCGCTAAAGCTGACATAAAACCCCAGATCGAGAAACCATTCCGTTTCTTCTGGAGTGCCTGCCCAACAGTGCATCACGCCCCGGACTGCCCCGACTGCCGACCAAAACTCGGCAAGGATAGACTTCAGCTCCACTGCAGCATCGCGACAGTGGATAATCACGGCTAAATCTAAGGCGTGAGCGATTTCAAGCTGTGACCATAGCGCCTGACGCTGAACCTCCCAGTTGTCAGCCTTAAAGAAGTCCAAGCCCGTTTCCCCAATCGCCACAACTCGGCTATCGGCTGTTGCCAGCTGCCGAATTTCGGCCCCAAGCTCGGGCGTCCATTTATCGGCGTCTAGGGGATGTAAGCCAACGGCGAAAGACAATTCAGGAAACTGATCTGCGATCGCACGAATACCGGCAAACTCACTAGGCTCGACGCAGGAGTGAACCAACTGCACCACCCCAGCCTGTCGCCAAGCTGCTGCCACCTCTGCTAAATCTGACTGGAAGTCAGCAAAGTTAATGTGGACGTGGGTGTCAATTAGCTGCATTTACCCCCTTTCAGGCTGCTTTGTTGGGCTATGGTGCTGCGTCGCAGTCGTCAAGCTGCCGCCGTCAAGTCACCGCTGTTCAAGTCAAGTCACTTAAGAGGCCGAAGACTGTTGAGCCAGCGCCTTTTGCTTGAACGTGCGCGCTAGACCCGCCTTGCGACGAGCGCCCGCATTCGGGTGCAGGGCTCCCCGCTTCACCGCCTTGTCAATCTTGCTGTAAGCCGCCGACAGCCGAGCTTCAGCTTCTTGCTTGGTCTCGTCAGTTGGGCTAGCGCCGTATTCATCAACCGCCGCCAAGACTCGCTTGCTGAGGGTTTTCACAGCGGAACGGTAGGATTTGTTGCGCAGCCGATTCCGTTCTGAAGTTTGAACGCGCTTAATCGCAGACTTAATATTTGCCACAGTCAGTCCC
>PXDR01000404.1 GCA_003566335.1 Cyanobacteria bacterium T3Sed10_344R1 | reverse complement strand
GCAGCCGCTAGCACTGGTCCCCGACGCAGTAGCGCCCCCACCATGTAGCCCGATGCCGGATGCACCATACTCGCAGATCCGCCAAACCCTACTACTGGTTGGGCTAAATCAGGCACCGGCAAATTCATGGGAAATAGACAATGTTCCACATGGTCGATCCGTTCGACCGTAATGCCACGATGGGCTAGCCGCTGGTGTAGGCGTTGCTCCAATAGCTCAAAAGACACCGCAGGCACCTGGGCCAGGGAGGTTTCTTCGGCAAAGTAAACCCCATCCCCCAGATCCATGGCGTACAAGAAGGTGGGAGAAGCCTGCCGTTGCGCCGGGGTGAGGTGGTCATCTCGGTAATCCATCAGCACCATCTGCTGGGGATCAACGGGCGGGGCCGAAAACTTGCCCACAATCCCGTAGGCCGCTTGAAACGCCACTGCCTTAGCCGGGCGGCGCTGAATGAATTGAGTCTGATGGCCCGTGGTGTCAATCACCAAGCGAGCCTGAATTGTTTGCCCAGCCTGGGTAGTGACCTGACTGTAGGCAGCAAAATGACTGAGATCAGCGGCTAGCCCCTGATGCCAGGTGACCTGGTGCTGATGATTTTGGCCGAGCCAATAGTCCTGGAGCTTGACCTTATCCAGCAGACCATATTCTCGCTGGAGGGGCAGGGTGCGATCGTTAACGTGAACGACGCAGTTCTTCCAGCGGTGGGCCAACAGGGCGGTCAGGCCCAAAGGCTCTAGCTCATCAACCCAAATCCCGTAGGTATTTGGCCAAGGGGTCGCCGGATCTGCGGGGGCTAAGCCCTGCACTTTTAGCCCTTCTGCCGCCAGCAAAGCCGCCAAAGACAACCCCGCTGGGCCGGCCCCAATTACCAACGCATCCAACACCGATTGTCGCTTCCTAGCTTGCTAACTGAATACCTGATGCAATGCTCACGAACTCAAAATCTGGCCAAGGTTAAGGTCAACCCGAGAAAGGGTCAAGTCTAGGCTCAGTCATGGCTTCCGCTTTAAGCTCAAGAGTTCCATCTTAACCGCCCAGTTGAACCCCCCGAAATCCCCAATTCCGCTGGGCACTTCCGGTCAAGCCCCAAGTCCCCCTTAGCCAGCCCCCCGATCCAAATCCCCCGTCACCCCCAGAAATAAAACTACGGTTCTCCTATCGGGATATAGTATTTTAGAAAGTAGCGGATTAACCGCCAGCATTCCCGGTCAGAGAACTGACGAGGATGCCGGGGTTTGCTAGAATTCGGCAAACTTTTCTACCAGGCACAGCACAGTGGCTCAGCCTGGCTAGTCAGAGTCAGCCCAGGTCAGAGTCAGCCCAGGTCAGAGTCAGCCCAGGTCAGAGTCAGCCCAGGTCAGAGTCAGCCCAGGTTGCGATCGCAAACCGCAAACCGCAAACCGCAAAACATAAACCGGACTTGCCAGTTTCCCCATCGCCCCCGTTCCGGTTTCCTTTCCGCCGCCCGTAAGCACCCGTAACCAGTAGATATCACCCATGACTGTTGAGTCTGGATCCGGCCCATTTCGCCCCGACCCCCCGATTCTGTCCAGCCCCAGCCTGGCTGCCGGAGAAGTGAGCAGTCAGCCCCAACCCCTCGACAGCTTTTATTACTTTGCCTACGGCTCCTGCATGTGCCCGGTGGATCTCAAGCGCTCTCTGGGAGAGAACACCCACGCTTACGTGATTGGCCCCGCCACATTGCCCGGCTATCGCCTGGGGTTTTATCGACGCTCTGCCCGGCGCAACTGCGGTGTCCTAGATGTGCGTCCAGAGGCTGGCGCAACGGTGCAAGGGGTTTTGTATCGCCTACCCTGGCGGCTGAGTGCCCAGCTAGATGAGCGGGAAGAAGGCTATCGCCACGAAATGGTGCAGGTTGACTGCAACGGTCGGCGCTACGCGACGGTGCGCACCTATTCCGTCACCGACAAGCTCAGCCAAGAAATTGCCCCCAACGACTGGTACTTCAACGTCGTGCTGCGGGGGGCTACTACCTGCGGCCTGCCAGATCAGTATTGCTGGGAGCTCTTTCATCACATGCACCAACTCCAACAGCAGCAGTTTTCGCTACCCCGTTCGGCAGCAGCGGCTTAAACTCCCGCAAACTGAGGCTAATAGCGGGTAATTTCCGCTTTTTTGGCAATTAATTTTTGTAATGTGTGACGGGAATGGGAGCAGGAACTCTCATTCCTCAACTTAAGCTGGGCAAACTAGGGTTAAGACTTCCTAGAGAGCGGCACTGAGGCCGGTTGTCTGGGGAATCCCCTAGTTCGAGGTATAAATTTAAGATGTTGCGACCTTCCCCTTGCTGGTTGACGCTTGTCCCCCGTCATCAGCTAAAACAAGCGCGTTTTTCGGATCTCTTTTGCCAGACTCTTTTTTCGGATCAACCTTCTCAGATCTACCTTTTCCGAACTGGGATACTCGGGTCTGGGATGTTCAGAGTTGAACGCTGCAAATCTGCCGTGAGATCTGCGGTGATCAGTCTGCGATGGTCTGAGTTCGTGATGGTCTGAGTTACATCGGTGCTCCAGGGCACCTGGGGTTACCTTTTTGAAGCATCCTCATCATGGGGAGCACTGGATCGCATTTTAGATATGCAGTACGTTAACCATCCGCTTCATCGAATCACCAACCGGATTCGGCAGTCTCTAGAACTGCTGGAAATTTTGACCACGGCTGCCGAAGAAATCCGAACCTACCTCAACATCGACCGAGTCATGATGTATCGGTTTGATCCGTCGGGGGATGGGGAGGTGATTGCAGAGTCCGTCCAGTGCGATCGATTACCTGCCCTGCTTAACCTGCGGTTCCCGGCAGGGGATATTCCAGACCATGCCCGGGAAATGTTTGTCAAACTCGGGCAGCGGGTGGTGGTCGATGTGCTAAATCAGCGTAAAAGCTTGTCTAATCCGGGCAGTTTTGCCGATGGGACAATGCCCCCCACTAAACTGCACTACACCCCGGTAGACCCCTGCCATGTGCAGTATTTGACCAATATGGGCGTGATGGCATCGCTCGTGATGCCCCTGATTCATCAAAACCGCCTGTGGGGATTAGTGGCCATTCACCACAGCGAGCCAAGGCGGTTTTCGTCCCAGGAACTAGAGATTTTGCAGGTGCTGGCCGATCAGGTCAATATTGCGATCGCACAATCCCATCTGCTCGCTCAAGCCAAGCAGCAGGCCCACCACGAAGCGACGATTAACCAAGTTAGTCGGTTGCTACATTGCCCATTGCCCTTAGCAGAAATTCGCCAAAGCGTCCTAGACATCACCGTTGAAGCCCTGGGCGGCGCGGGCGGGCGGCTCTACATCAGCCGGGACACCACTGGGGCTGGGGCGCAAATTTACACCAATGGTCTACAGCCCGATCGTCTACAGCCTGAGGATATTGGCTTAGAGGACACAGCTACGTGGCTAACGCTTTGGGGCAAGTCCGAAACGGCAGGTTCAACGGCGGCAGACCCGACGTGGCAGCCCTACCACCCAGCACTACGCAGCCAGCTCCAAACCGCCCTACAGGCAGGAATGCTCAATCAAGAGATGCCGGTGCAGTGCTATAGCTTCGATGACCTTAGGCAAGACCCAGAACTCCATCCCTTGCTGCCTTATTTTGCCCGAACCCAAATCCGGTCACTGGCCGTCATTCCCCTACAGTTTCATGGCACGGTCGTGGGCTGGCTGAGTATTTTCCGAGCAGGGTACGACGCTGAAATTGTCTGGGCCGGTCACCACAGCCCTGACGAGCGGAACCAAATGCCCCGGGCCTCGTTTCAAGCCTGGCGCGAGGTTCGGAAGGAGCAAGCTCCGGTTTGGCAGCGAGAGCAATTGAAGCTACTGCGGGAGATTGGCCTGCACGTGTATATGGCGACCGCCCAGCGACGGGTGGAGGCGATGATTCGCTACCAAGCCTCCCATGATGTGTTGACCAAATTGCCCAATCGCCTGTTGTTTAGTGAGCAGATCACCCTCAGCCTGCTGCGGGTACGCCACTACAACGAGATGGTGGGCGTCGCGTTTTTAGACCTAGATCGGTTCAAGACAATTAACGACAGCTTGGGCCATGATGTCGGCGATCAGCTGCTCTTACAGGTGGCAGGACGGCTTCAGTCTTGTTTGCGATCTGGCGATGTGCTGGCCCGCTGGGGTGGCGATGAATTTACGATTCTGATGCCCGACCTGCAGTCATCAGAAGATATTCGGCAGGTGGCGGAAAAGATCCTCAGCGACATGGCTCAGCCCTTTGAGCTGGAGGGGCGAGAACTGTTTGTCACCGCCAGTCTGGGCATTGCCCTGGCTCCCTACGATGGCGAAGATGCGGAGACGCTGCTGAAAAATGCCGATGCAGCCATGTACCACGCCAAACACCAGGGCAAAAATAACCTACAGATTTACGACGAGCAGATCAACCACGCCACGGTGGAAAAGCTGGGGCTAGAAGCGGATCTGCGCCGAGCCATGACTAATCAAGAGTTTGTGCTGCACTACCAGCCCCAAGTGGATTTGGTCACGGGGCGGTTGATTGGCTTAGAGGCGCTGCTGCGCTGGCAGCATCCCAGCTTGGGCTGGATTTCCCCGGCGGACTTTGTGCCTTTGGCGGAAGAAACCCGGCTAATTTGCGGCATTGGCAACTGGGTGTTGTGGACGGCTTGTCAGCAGCAGCGAGCCTGGCGACAGGCGGGGTTGCCGCCTGTGCGGGTGGCGGTGAATCTCTCAGCGGAGCAGTTTCGCCAGCCCAATTTGCCCCGGACAGTGCTGCATATTTTGCAGGTGACGGGCCTGAAGCCGAAGTACTTGGAGCTGGAAATTACGGAAAGCGCCGCGATGCAGGATGTCCCCGACAGTATTCGCATGTTGAAGCAGTTGCGCCAAATTGGGGTGCAGGTGGCGATGGATGACTTCGGCACGGGCTACTCGTCCCTCAGTATGATCAAGCGTTTTCCTTTGGATAGCCTCAAGATTGACCAGTCGTTTGTTAAAGAGCTGGTGGAGGATTCGAGTAATGTTGCGATCGCAAAAGCCGTCATCGCCCTGGGACAGGGGCTAAACCTACAGGTGCTAGCCGAAGGGGTCGAAACGAGGGCTCAACTGGAGTTACTCAAGGCGATGGGCTGCAATGCCGCCCAGGGCTATCTTTTTGGCAAGCCCATCGCGGTCAACGAGGTTGCGACCTTACTCACTGGCTGTCGTCAATCGCGCCCAGGCCATAAGCAAAGTCCCCTCACTTGTCAAAATGAATGGTCGTTCTTAACGGCCTAGGTACCGCCCCTAACCCACCAGCTCTCGGAACCAGGAATCCTGCCAAAAGTCGGTAAAAGCTGGGTCGGTTTTAGCCTCGCCCCGATAGTCCGGATCTAGGCGGATGGCCTGCTGCAGGCTTTCTAGGGCAATATCGATTTCCTGCTGCTGGGCGTAGCAGAGGGCTTTGTTGTAGTGGGCCTGGGCATAGTCGGGATCTTGGGCCAGAGCTTTGTCGAAGCTGCCCAGGGCGTCTTGATCGCGGTTTAGCTTCATCAAGCTGTAGCCCCGATTGTCCCAGGCTTTGGCGGAGTGAGGGTTATGTTGGGTGGCTTGTTCAAAGGAGGCGACGGCCTCTTCGTAGCGTTCTAGCTCCAGCAGTGCCAGTCCTCGATTGAGCCAAGCCACAGCGTCCTCGGGCTCAAGGGTGACGGCCCGGTCGAAGGATTCAAAGGCGTTTTCAGGCTGCTGCAAAATGCCGTAAGCCACCCCGCGATTGACCCAGGCTTCGTGATAGTCAGGCTTGAGCGCAATCGCTTGGTCAAAGGACTCAATCGCTTCCTGACGCTGCTTGAGTCGGCTCTGGGCCATGCCGCGATTCAGCCACACCTTGGCCCGGTCGATTGATGGCTGGTCGGGTTCGGCGTCGGGTTCGGCTAAGCCTTCGGTGGAGTCTTTGGCCACGTCTGACTCGGAGCCGTCGTCAGCGCCCGCTAAGACCTGATCAAAGGCTGCGATCGCATCTTCATAGCGCCGCAGTTCCCGCAGCAGCAGCCCTTTTTGGTATTGGGCCGTCAGGTCAGTTGGGGCCAGGGCCAGGGCTTGGTTGAGAGAATCCAGGGCAGCCTCTAGCTGATCAAGGGCGGCTAAGGCTGTGGCGCGATGTTGCCAAACCGTGACGTTAGCAGGCTGAATTTCTAGGGCGCGGTCATATTCGGCCACGGCTTCTTGATAGCGCTGCTGCGATCGCAGTTGATTACCCTGGTGAATATGGTCATCAGCGGTATAGAACAGCTCGGGCCGATTGGTCTGGAGCTGAGTTAACTGGGCGCGAAGCTGTTGCAGTTCGCTTTGGGTTTCGCCCACCACCCGCTCGGCCAAATCAGCCGGGGCGAGTTCGGCCAAGCGCTGAAGGATGTCACCTTTCTCGGCTTCGGCATTGGTCTGGAGTTCGGCCAGGCGCTGGCGGAAGTCGGCTTCCAGCTGGCGCAGGCCCGCCAGGGCGGTGTCTTCCTGCTGGCGAAGGCTGGTTTGAAGCTGCTCAATTTGCCGGGTGAACTCGTCGCTAAGCTGGCTCAGGCGGTCTTTGGCCTCGGTCTGGCGGCTCTCGGCATCGGCTGCGAGGACGTTGATTTGCTCCTCTAGCTTGTTGTCAAAGACATCGAGGCGCTCTAGCACCCGGTCGCGACGCTCAAACACAATGTCGCGCACCTGGGAAATCTGTTCGGCAGTCTCCCCTTCTTGCTGCTGGAGACGGGCCAGCCAGTCTTGCTGCTGTTGGCTGAGATTGGCCTGGAGCTGGGCCATTTGCTCGCTAATGTCGCCCGCTGTGGCTTCTAACGTTTTGAACAAATCGGTTTGGCGGTTGCCCAGATCGTCGTTGAGGCGATCGAGCTGCTGGCGAAAGTCTGCTGCCGTGGCCTGCACTTGATCAAAGCTCTGATCTCTGCGATCGCTGACGCTGGCTTCTAGGGTGCTGAACTGACTGAGGCTACCCTGGGCCGCTTGTTCCAGCTGGTTATACAAATCCGACTGCTTTTGGTTGAGCCGATTTTGCAGATCGTCAAACTGGCTGAGAAAGCTGCTGGAGGATTGCTCTAGCTGCTCGATTACCCGAGTTTTTTGCTGCTCGACTGCGGTTTGGATTTGGCGGAACTGCTGATCGAGATCTTGGCTGGCCCGTTCTAGGGTTTGCAGGGCTAGGTCGCGGTGGCCGAGGGTGCTGGCCTGGGCTTCGTTTAGTTCTTGGGTCAGGGCGTTTTGCTGCCCCTGAAGGTCGCGCAAAATGCGATCGCACTCCCCCTGAATTTTGTGGCGGCTAGATTGGCGCAGTTCGTCGAGCTGAGGGTCAAACTCAGCCTGGAGCTGTCGCAGATTGTCGAGGGTGCGATCGCGCTCTACCGTAGCCGACTGGCGCAGGGTGCTGAGGGTTTGGAGAAACAGGGTTTTGTCTTGGTCTAACCCTTGGAGAATGCTGTTTTGCTGCTGCTGGGCTTC
>PXDR01000636.1 GCA_003566335.1 Cyanobacteria bacterium T3Sed10_344R1 | reverse complement strand
GCTGCGGGTGAGCCAGGGACAGGTGTGGCTCAATGGTGAGCCCCTGGCTGAGACCTACCTACTGGCTCCCCCTCGCTATGAGATGAAGCCCGTGACGGTGCCGCCAGACGCTGTGTTTGTGTTGGGCGACAACCGCAACGACAGCAACGATTCCCACGTCTGGGGGCCACTGCCGGTTGAGAACGTGATTGGCCATGCCCAGTTTCGTTTCTGGCCGGTGAGTCACTTAGGCCCGCTGGGCTAGGGGTCAATCCCAGCAGCGGAGATAGTGCATCAGCTCGGCAGTGAGGTTGGCTGAGAGTCTCAAGCGCTGCTGAAATGCAGCCAGGGTGGGGTACGCGCCCCTATGCTGCCGCTCGGCGACAATTGCTCGGGCCAAGTAGAGATCAATGGCGGGCACCCGGCTCAGTTGCTCGACGGAAGCTCGGTTGAGGTTGACCGGCTGGATTTGCAGGGGGCTGGTGGGGTCGTAGTAACAGAACTGCAGCACCGGAGCCCAGGGCTGTACTTGGGCCAAGGAAAGCCCCAGGGCAGCAGCGACATCCTCTAACCCATGAAAGGTAACGCCGCCCTGACGCAGGGCAACCAGGCTCCGGGCTTGGTGAATAGACAGTCCGGGGAGCCGCAGCCAGTCGTCGGTGGTGGCTTGGTTGGGGTCAATGGCAATGCCCAAACTGGCAGCCAATTGCACCTCCGCTGCCGACTGAAATCGGTAGTAGGGGTTGTTGAGGAGCTGCGATCGCAGCGGTGTGACCTGCCCAGCCAACTGCTTGGCCCACTGGGGAAACTTCACCGGCTTGTCCTCCCACCGTTCATATTTGAATACTCAGAGCCTGAATCCTCGGGGGTTAAATCCTGAAACAGGTAATGGCTCACGAAATCTGTCACGAAATCTGGTCGAGCAGTTCCCGACGTTTTTGTTCAAATTCATACTCTGAGATCAGCCCATCTTGGCGCAGCTGATCTAGCTCGCGCAGGGCGGCAGCGACCGCTCCTACCTGCTGAGGCTGAACAGTCGGCGGAATCACTGCCGTGCCGCCGTGGCTGGTGGCAAACTGGTCATCACTCTGGGCCAGGTACCAGACCCCCTCAATGGCACAGGCAATTCGGGGAATTTGAGTCCAGGACAGCAGTAGGTACAGCCCACCCCAAATTGGCTGGCCCAAGTAAAACTTATGGAGGCCCGACAGCGGTAGGGGGGTGGGTTTGAGTGCCCCTGCCAAGGCGAGGGCAATGGCAATTTTGCGATTTTTGCTGGAGCTGGCCGATTTGGAATTAGCCGATGAATTCACCATGAGCAGCAGCCGAAAGAAGTGAGACGGACAGGCCCTAGTTCCACAGAGAGGATCAGGGGCACAGCTTGTCCCCTCTAATCTACCTGTTCCGGTTCGTCCTGTTGTGGCGGCAGCAGCGCGGACAGACTCAGGCAATCTACCCGGCGGAATTCGTCGTATATGATAGAAGGCTGTCTACCGACTTTCCACCCAAATTTCTAGCTACAGCAAAGGTCGTCCTTGGCTTCGCCGCCGGATTTTTTCGCTTGAAGTAGGCTGAGGTCATCAGTCAAACTTAGCTGGGGTATTCAGGAACGCCCCACCCTACTCAATCTGCCTATCCCCATCCCACAATGGAGTCAACTCTGGAATATTGGCTCTGGGTATTTCCGTGGTTTTACTGAAATACCTTTATCCTGAATGAAGTGAAGAGAATCGGAGAGTCCTGCCATCGCGTGTATTGTGGCCGATTTTGACCTAGGGTACCTGATGCGTTCTGAGCCAAAGACACTGCTAGATCGTCATTGATCTAGATTATGGATCTAGATCCGTCGCCCCCTGACTCTTTGGCCTCCTGGCCAGCTCACACCGATGGGCGTCACGGCCTCACGTCGGGTTCACCCCACAGATGTCCTACTGCCAACACTGGTACGTTGTTTGAATGGCACAGACCGCCTTCCCGGAAGACTGGATTAAAAAGTTTACCGACCCCTATGCTGTTCTCGGGGTTTCAGTGGCGGCGGATGATCGGCGGATTTTAAAGCGGTATCGCCACGTCGCTAAGCAGCTTCACCCCGACGGCCAGGTTGGCAGCGATGAGGCGGTGCGCCTGTTTACGGAGCAGGTGTTTACCCGACTGGTCAACCCGGCTTATCAGCAGCTCAAGCAGGAAAAAACCCGCTCGGAAGCCGTGGCCACCCTGCGGTTCCGGGTGCGTCGGCTTCACAAGCGCGATCAGTTCAATCCCAGCAGCGCTGAGGCTCAGCAACTGCTGGCAGCTAACGATCCAGAGGTGGAGGTGATGTATGAGCAGTCCCTCACCCAGGTGGCGACCACCCAATATGATTCGCCTGAACAGTTTCAGCACACGACAAACGTACTGAATGAGCTGAATCTGGTCTACCTGCGGCGCAAGATGGGTGACCTGGTGATTCGCGAGAAGCGCACGGGGCTGGTTGCGGCTCCAGACGCGAAGCAGCAGGTGTCGATTGCTAAGGTTGAGACGGCTGAGTCGCCGCCAACTCCGGTCAACTATGCTGACCGCCACGCCCAGCGGGCTCAGGAATATATGAAAAAAGCTAACTATGCCCTGGCGGTGCAGGAACTGCGGGATGCGATTAAGATTGAGCCGAATAGCAGCGACTACCATTGCTTGATTGGCCAAGCTTATTTAATGCAAAAAATGACGGGGATGGCCAAAGTGCATTTCCGCCAAGCGCTCCGTCTGAATAGCCGCAACGCTACCGCCAGAAAATACGCGCCTCAGGTGGGCTTGGACTTGCGGGAGCTAGATCCTCCAGCGGGGTCGAAGTCGTCCCAAAACAAGGGGTTATTTGGCATCTTTGCCCGCAAGCGGTAGGGTTATCTCTCCTTGGCGGAGGGCCATCAGACTTTTAGGCTGGGAATAAGCCAAAGGAAAGGGATAGTACGATGGGATTCTTTGACTCTGAACTGGTGCAGCAAGAAGCGATGCAGCTGTTCCAGGATTATCAGTCTTTGATGCAGCTCGGCAGTGACTACGGTAAGTTTGACCGCGAGGGCAAAAAGCTCTACATCGACCAGATGGAAGCGATGATGGAGCGCTACCGGATTTTCATGAAGCGGTTTGAGCTGTCGGAAGACTTTATGGCCAAGATGACGGTGGAGCAGCTCAAGACCCAGCTCGGTCAGTTTGGCATGACTCCTAGCCAAATGTTTGATCAAATGAATCAAACCTTGGAACGGATGAAGGCTGAGGTTGAGCAAACCTCCTAAGCTCTGCTTGCAGCTTGCTCAGGGTCTTGGCACTCACGTTTTCGACGCGGCGGTTCTGGTGCTCTGGTAAGTCTCTAGGATAGCGGCAGCAACCTGCGCCCCCGTTTCACAAGCCCCTTCCATATAGCCCTGGTGCTGGCGAGAGCAGTGTTCCCCCGCGAAAAATAGGGTGTCGGTGCACTGACCTTCGCTGCCGTAGAACTGCGTCCATTGCCCGACGTGATAGCAGGAGTAGCCTGCCTGACTGTAAGGATCTTCGAGCCAAGTGCTGCGAGCGATCGTATCTTCACCCGTTATCTGGGCCGCTGCAAGACCAGGATAAACGGGGTCGAGCTGTTGAGCCAGGGTCTCTCCGTAGCGAGCGAGGTCGGAGGGATGGGGGAGAGAAGAATGCCGGTCGCTGAGGTAGTTTGTCAGCAAACTGGTTTCGGTGGAGCATATGCTTTGGCTGGTTTCCCACAGGTGCTCCAGGGGGAGATCGGTAAAGAGCTGCCCGGTTGATCCCTGACGATGCCAGGGTTTGCTGCGGTAAGCCGTGATCACTTTAGTCGGACGACCATAGCCCAAGTGCTCGATAGCGGCCCGCTGTTGGGGGGAAAGCTCGATGTTGAGAGGAATGTGCCGCAGCAGGTTGAAGGGAATGGTGATGACGACCTGATCGTAGTTGCGATCGCAGCTGGTCTGCCCCTGTCTGAGGCTGACGCGATAACGTCCGTCGTCGAGTTGGGTGAGGGCTTCAAGTTGGGTACTTAGAGCAATCTGATCGGCTATCGCTGCCCCTAGCTGAGTCGGAATTTGATCGTTACCGCCTTGAATATAAAATCGCTCATCACTCAGGCCAAATAGACGGAATTGCCCCAGGGTTGGATCTGTGACCGACAAAAAGTTTAGGCAAGATTGAGTTGCAGCATTGCAGGCATATTTGGTGGTGTAGGCCGCAGTGATCACCTGCTGAATCAGCGGCGGTGCGTTGATGTGGGTCAGGTAAGCCGGAATCGATAGCTGATCTAGGGCTTGGGTCGCGGGATCTGGGTTGAGGTGGTGCGATCGCAGAAATCTCTGCAATTTAGCAATGTCAGCCGCCAAGCGGGGCGCAATTTGGTCGAACTCTGCCACTAGGCTGGCCCGATCCACCGGCTGCCCGTTAAACCAGTAGCTATCCTGAAGCCCTGGGGGCGCTGCTGCCTGCACATCCAGAATTGGCAGTCCCAGTTCCCGCGCTAACCCCAGCAGGTGTAGATGGTCTGAATCAATGGCCTCCCCGCCCAGTTCTGCTGGAATTTTGGTGCCGCAGGCATCCCTCAAGGTGTGGACTCTGCCGCCGATGCGATCACGGGCTTCAATCACATCTGCCCGTAGCCCCGCCTGGCGCAGCCGGTAGGCCACCACAAGCCCCGCCAGCCCGGCCCCAACCACCAGAATTTGATGATCCTGGGGCTGGGCTAGGCTTTGGGCTGTAACCAGTTGGGGGGAGTTGACTAAGAAATCTGGCTCCATTCTCAATACCAGAAAAAACGCTGTAAACTAAAATGCTGCAGGTTAGGCAACGCTCAAATCAGCATCCTCACAAAATACCCTGAAATGACTCAATCAAAGTTGTCTACAACACATTTGGATTGAGTCAATTGAACAGGTATGGGAGGCTGTTAGAAACAGGCTTCAGCCGCCTTGACGCGATTTACTACAGGAGCTGTGATCAACCATGAAATCTCTCGGACGCCACATTTTAGTTGAGTTTCATGGCTGCTCCAACGAAATTCTCAACGATGTCCCGACGATTGAAACCAGTATGCTAGCGGCAGCGAAAGAAGCTGGCGCGACAATTATCAGCTCTGTGTTTCACCACTTTTCTCCCTTTGGCGTGTCTGGGGTGGTGGTGATTCAAGAAAGTCACCTTGCTATCCACACCTGGCCAGAATATCGGTATGCGGCGGTGGATTTATTTACCTGTGGGGATAGCGTCAATCCCTGGGTGTCTTACGAGATTTTGAAAGGGGCATTTCACGCTGAGCATGGGTCAGCCGTGGAGCTGAATCGCGGTCAGCTGGAGCTATTAGAGCGGTCTGATATTGAATTAGGCGAACTGCGAGATGAAGCCACCAATAAGCTGATTTCACCGAAGTATAGCCGCAGCGTTTGGTTTACCGATCGCAACGAAAATATGGCCCTTTCCATCCGCCATAAAGGGGATCGGGTGTTTCGAGAAAAATCTCCGTATCAAACCGTAGAAATTTTTGACACCTTTGAATACGGCAAGATGCTGGCCGTAGACAAGATGGTGATGTGTAGTGAAAAGGACGAAAAAGCCTATCACGAAATGATTATCCACGTGCCGATGTTGACCCATCCTGAGATTAAGGATGTGTTGGTGATTGGCGGTGGTGACGGGGGCAGTGTGCGTGAACTGATGCGCTATCCCCAGGTTGAGCGGGTGACGATGGTGGAAATTGATGAGGTGGTGGTTCGGGCCTCGCGGGAGTTTTTGCCTACCCTATCTTCGTCCTTGGATGATCCCCGGTTGGACTTGATTATTGATGACGGCATTGAGTACGTCAAAAATGCCCCGGATCAATCTTTTGACTTAATTGTGATTGACTCGTCAGATCCGGTTGGCCCGTCTGAAGGGTTATTCAGCAACAGCTTTTATCAACAGGTGCACCGCTGTTTGCGCCAGGGTGGCGTGATGACAGCCCAGAGTGAATCCCCTCGGTTCAATCAAGCGGCGTTTAAGGACTTAAGCAGCTGTCTGCGCCCAATTTTTGGCCCAGATCAGGTTCACTGCTATTTGGCCTTTATTCCGACCTATCCCACCGGGATGTGGAGCTTTACCTATAGCTCGAAGCAAGGTTCCCACCCGATTAAAGATTACGATCAGGTGCGATCGCAAACCTTTTCTCAAGCCCAGGGATTGCAGTACTACAACGCTGATATTCATACAGCGGCCTTTTGTCTACCCACATTTATCCGCACTATGATCGAGGCATAGCGATCCTGGTTCAACCTTTAAGGTGCTAATGTCCCCCAAGTCCTCTAGAAATGCCCTAGCCACGTTTGACCCCAGTGGGGTGGGGCTAGAAAACGGCAATCTGTTTGGCTTGCCCTGCGATTACCAGCAAGCCGAGACGATCATCCTGGGGGTGCCCTGGGAGGTGACGGTGTCTTATCACGCGGGGACAGCTCTGGGGCCTGCGGCGACTTTGGCGGCTTCGCCCCAGCTTGACCTCTATGACTTTGACCATCCTGACGGCTGGCGACAGGGGATTTACCTGGTGCCGATTCCGGAGAAATTTGCGGCCCAAAACCAAGACTTACGGCTGAAGGCTAGCCGCATTATTGACTGTCTGGAGCAGGGAGATCAGGTCAGCAATCATCCTGATTTAGTTGCTGATCTCCAAATGATTAATGCGGCCTGCGAGACGGTGAACCAGTGGGTGCAGGATCAAACGGCCCAAGCTCTAGCCTTAGGGAAACGGGTGGGGGTGATTGGCGGCGACCACAGCGTGCCCCTTGGGGCCATGCAGGCGTTGGCCCAGCGCTATGACGATTTTGGCATTCTGCATATTGATGCCCATGCTGATCTCCGGCGGGCTTATGAAGGGTTTCAGTATTCCCATGCCTCGATTATGGACAATGCCCTGGCTTTGCCCCAGGTCAGCCGCTTGGTACAGGTGGGCATCCGCGACCTGTGTCATGACGAAGTGGCGCGGATCCGGGACTCTCGGGGCCGGATCTGTTTGCACGGCGACCCGGACTTGAAGCGGCTCTGCTATGACGGGGTGTCTTGGCGCGAGATTTGCCGCCGCATTGTCACTGAACTGCCCCAACGGGTTTACGTCAGCTTTGACGTAGATGGCCTAGATCCGAAGCTGTGTCCCCACACGGGGACGCCGGTACCGGGGGGACTGGAACTCGAAGAAGCGTTTTGCCTATTTCGCCAGGTGGTTCATAGTGGCCGCACCCTGATTGGGTTTGATGTGTCAGAAGTGGGTAATCATGAGTGGGACGGCAATGTTGCAGCTCGGGCCGTTTACAAGCTCTGCAATCTGATGGCGAAGTCGGTGAGATCGGCTGAGTATTGACCAGTTGAATTCCCTTCAACTGGTTGGGGGGCTGTTGGCTGTTGGCTGTTGGCTGTTGGCTAGAGTCGGAGCAGATGTTCATCTGTAGGGTGCTGTTAGGCGCAGTCGTAACGCACCGCTCCACAAGGATTGGAGGCTAAGTCCAGTGGGCCGTCAGGAT
>PXDR01000253.1 GCA_003566335.1 Cyanobacteria bacterium T3Sed10_344R1 | reverse complement strand
TGGGCGGCGGCTTGGGGGTGGACTATGACGGCTCTAAGACCAATTTCCACGCCTCGAAGAATTACAGCATTCAGAACTACGCCAATGATGTGGTGGCGGAGGTGAAGGAAGCCTGCGAAGCTCGCAAGCTGCCGATGCCGACGTTGATTAGTGAGAGCGGTCGTGCGATCGCATCGCACCAATCGGTGCTGATCTTTGACGTGTTAGGCAGCAGTGACGTAGCCACGGAGTTGCCAGAACTCCCTGGGGAAGAGGATCACCTAATTCTGCGCAACCTCTACGAAACCTACAGCGCCATCACCCTGACCAACTACCAGGAGGCGTACCATGACGCCGTCCAGTTCAAGGATGAAGCCACCAGTCTGTTTGGCTTTGGCTATCTCAGCCTGACCGACCGGGCCAGGGCGGAGCGGTTATTTTGGGCCTGCTGTCGCCGGATTATGGATCTGGTGCGGGATGAAAGCTATGTGCCGGATGATTTGGAAGACCTAGAGAAAATCATGGCTTCCATCTACTACATCAATCTATCGGTGTTTCAGTCGGCCCCGGACACCTGGGCGATCGACCAGATTTTCCCCATCCTGCCGATCCATCGCCTAGACGAGGAGCCCACTGCCCGAGCCACCCTGGCGGATCTGACCTGTGACAGCGACGGCAAGATTGACCAGTTCATTGACCTGCGGGACGTGAAGTCGGTGCTAGAGGTGCATCCGCTGAAAACCGGAGAACCCTACTACATGGGCCTATTTCTCAGCGGCGCGTACCAAGAGATTATGGGCAGCCTGCACAACCTGTTTGGCGACACCAACGCTGTCCATATTCGGCTGACGCCTAAGGGCTATCAGATTGAGCACGTGGTCAAAGGCGACACCATGACCGAGGTGTTGGGCTATGTGCAGTACGACTGCGAAGACCTAATTGAATCAATTCGGCGACGGTCAGAAACTGCCTTGCAGGATGGTCGCATCACCCTAGAAGAGTCTCAGCTTTTGCTGCAAAACTATGAGCACAGTCTGAGCCGCTATACCTATCTCACCCCGTCTTCAAATGACCCAGCTCCTGCAACGCGCAGGAGCTAGTTCCCAGAGTTGGCATTATCCGGCCTGATTCGCTTCTTGGACAATGCGCTCGAAAAACTCCATCGGGGCGCTGCCCGGTACCAGCACATCGTTGAGCACAAAGGTTGGGGTGCTGCGCAGCTCCAGTTCCTGGGTGAGTCGGACATCTTGATCAACGGCTTGCCTAGAGCGAGCATCGATACGATCGCGATTGAACTGCTCCATGTCTAGCCCTAGCTCTTGGGCGATCTGTTCGTAAAGCTCATTCCCCAACTGATTTTGCTGGTCGAACAGGGCATCGTGATAGGCCCAGAACTGTCCCTGCTGCTGCGCCGCCCAAGCCGCCCGAGCTGCCGGCATCGCCTGGGGATGAATCTGGGTCAAGGGCAAATGCTTGTACACATAGAGCAGCCCGTCTTCATGCTCATCCATAAACGCGGACATATTGCCCGCCACGCTCCGGCAACCACCGCACTGAAAGTCAGAAAACTTGAACAACACCAGCCGAGCGTCCGGATCGCCCCGAGTGGGTGAATCGCCAATCAAGTCAGTGCGATCCATGGACAGCACCACGTCCCTCACCAACTCCCGATGCGCTTCAACATCTGGGGACGGGCGATTCGGGCTAAATCCAGGGATTGACGCTAGCAGCGGCAGCGCCATGGCAAAGACAACAACGCCCAGCCCCATAAAGATGAAAAATCGCTTGCGGCGGGAAACACCTGAACCTTCGGGCATCTCAACTCCTTAACAACTCAACCATAATTCCATCGGCTGACAGCCCTGAATAATCTGAGCCATCAGCCCATTCCACTGCCCATTTGACTACTGCCCATTTGACTACAGAGGCTGCTTGAACAGCGCGGTGGAGGAGCTTAGCTTCACCAACCTCAAATCTCAGCAGTAGGAACTTCACTCGTCCTACGCTCTGCCTACAGAGCGCAGCAGAGACAACAGTTCAGGCAGCTTGCAGACAGGCTTCACTAGCCTGCGCAAGGGTCAGCGGCGCAAGGGTCGGCGGCACAAGGGTCAGCCGCACAGGGATCTCCAGCACAAGGATCGGCGGCACAAGGATCGGCTGCACAAGGGTCGGCGGCACAGGGATCAGCAGCGCAAGGATCACCAGCACAGGGGTCAGCTGGCTCGGACATTGGCGCACAAGGATCGCCACCAGCGCAGGGATCTACCCCACCACAAGCAGCCACACCGCCTAAACCAATAGCCCCAATCGCGGCTAGAGTTGCAAGATATTTGAACTGAAGGTTCATGAGATAAAATCCTTAAATTGGCTTGAAGAGTTTGACGACAACAGCAACGCCCCGCCATTAAATCGACTCAGCCTGAACAATCAGTGAGATTTACATGAGAAGTTTATGAGAGCTGACTCTTGAGCCCCTTGAGACATATTTTGTTTATGCCTACCTGATAATATTTCGCTTGCTTTTTTGGCTGTCGTCAACTCACAAAACGACATTCTCTCGATTGTCAATGAGTTTGATGATTTGAGACATCTCGCTTCAAAGGGGCATAACTTGATTGAGAGGAATCTACCTAGATTTTTATTTGGCGGCGGTTTAATTGAAGGTCTGGTTCAACGGCATATTTAATTTCTTTCTCAGCCTTTTCTATAGAGTATTACAGGATAAATTCAGGGGTGCCTCAGTCTTTAGTTTCACTATGGGAACTGTAGAAAAGAGAGGTAAAACCGATGAAACGCTATCTGATTGCTGGTTTGACCATTGCACTTTCCACCCTGGCTTTTGCCCCTTTGGCACAGGCTCAGCAAACCCATTTGAATGATCCAGCCGCAGACCTAAATGGTGACGGAACGGTTTCAGTGACTGAGCTGCTGCTGTATAACCGCGACCAACGGGGCTCTTAAGCTGGTTATCCTGACTTACCAGGGAATCTTCTTTGATCTCTAGAAATTGTCGCAAAAGAGGAGGCTTAAATTGCAAAGCTTCCTCTTTTTTCTGCCTTGCTGTTTATTTATTTGGTCTGACTTCAGCCGCGTCCATCCAGACAGCCAAAGTCGTAATGCAAGTTGTCGGCTGCTGTTAGGCATAGCCGTGACGCACCGCTCTGCTGTAGGGTTATCAGGGATTTCTCATGTGTAGCCGCTAGAGTTTGATTAAAGCAAGTTAGCTGGCTGGTGAGCTAGCAGATCTGAGGTTCAGCGCTACTGACGGACTGTAGTTGTGAGAAGACGGCATCTAGGACAAATTCTGCAATCAACTTTGAGAGCACTCCCGACCCCAGCGAGGTGGGTCAGAGGGGTTGATTTGCGATCGCTGAAGATTCAACTGTTAACCGCGACGCTACTCGCTTTGATTATCAGCGTGGGTGGGGTCTTGCTCTGGAGCCATTGGCGCACCAGTCATATTTTGATTGACAGCCATGAACGCGCTGCGATCGCACTAACTGAGCGGTTTGAGCAAGATTTAAGCCTTTATGTTGACGAGATGGGCTTAGAAGCCGCGAGCCAGTACGTGGTTGATATGCGGACGACGGGCAACTTGCTGCTGTGGCTCGTGGATGACGACGATCGCATGATGGCCCAGTCCCGATCCCTGGGGTTGCCATCTATGGAGTCAACCCTGACAAATCAGCTGATGCAGTGGAATCAAGACGATCCGCTGACCGTACAGACCATTGCCAACCGCCAGTGGGTAATTTGCCAAATGCCGATTGATGTCGGCGGTCTGTACTTAGGCCAACTCACTGTCGCCGAAGACATCACCCAACTTCAGGACACCATAGGCGCGCTAGGGGACACTCTGATCGGGTCTGGCATCGTGATGTCAGTCGTCACTGGGGGACTCTTGCTGTGGATCAGCCGTCGCTGTTTGCGCCCGCTCACCGACCTGCCAAAACTTGCCCCGGTAGATTTAATTCAAGGAAGCGGTGACGCAGCCCTAAATCACCCGCCAACCGAAATTAAAGCCTTACTCAAGGCCCATAAACACTTGGCTGCTCAACTGGTTGACGCTCAGCAGCAGCAACAGCAGCTCGTTAAAGATATTTCCCACGAACTGCGTACCCCCCTCACCTTGGTACAGGGATATTTACAAAGTACCCTACGACGGAGCCACCAACTCAGTGAACCGCAGCGGGAGGGACTAGAAATTGCGGCCACAGAAGCAGAACGCACGATTACCTTACTGAAAGATTTAGTAGATCTCGCTCGACTTGATAGCGGTCAAATCCGGCTGCAAATTGTGCCAGTAGAACTAGAAGCGTTAGTGCAAGAGGTCATACAGCAAGCCCGTGGCCGGGCTCAGCGCATCACCATTGAAATGCCAACCGGCTCTGTGTGGTGCGAGGCCGATCAGGCCCGACTAGCTCAAGTGATTGCTCACCTAATTGATAATGGCTTACGTTACTCTCCTCCCGATGAACCGATTCAAGTTCAGATTTGGCAGGATAATTTCTGGGCAATGGTGGCGGTTAAAGACCACGGCCCAGGATTTTCACTGATTGCTCAGTCCAAGATCTTTGAGCCTTTTTATCGCGTTGAATCTGATCGCAGCCGCAGCACGGGTGGCAGTGGGTTAGGGTTGTCAATTTCCCGAGCCCTAGTGACTGCGATGGGCGGCAAGATTGAAGTGAAATCCATCCTGAATCAGGGCAGTACCTTTACCGTGATGCTGCCCAGAGCATGATGGCAGCTTTTGCCTTGAATGACTCTCTGATGTTTCCCAGGCCCGATGATTACTATGACTGCAACACCTCCCGATTTTCGCCCCAATATTTTGGTTGTTGAAGATGAAGTCAATCTAGCGAACTTTGTCAAATTAGAGCTGGAATATGAAGGCTATGCCGTAACCGTAGCCCATGATGGGGTTTCAGGTATCATGATGGCCCGAGAAGCAATGCCGGAGTTAATCATTCTCGATTGGATGATCCCAGGACTATCCGGGGTAGAAGTCTGCCGACGCCTGCGGACAACAGGGTGTCAAGTTCCGATTATCTTTATGACGGCAAAGGATGAAGTGACCGATCGGGTTGAGGGGCTTGATGCTGGGGCTGATGACTATGTGGTCAAACCCTTTAGCATTGAAGAACTCCTGGCCCGGGTGCGAGCACACCTCCGCCGGAATCAGCCCTCAGAGGCGGAACAATTACAGTATGGGGATGTGTTTTTGAATCGCAATACTCGGGAGGTCTGGCGCGGCAAAAGACAAATTGAACTAACGGCGAAGGAGTTTGAGCTTTTGGACTACTTGCTCAGACACCCGCGCCAAGTCGTTACTCGCGATCGCATTCTAGAAGAAGTTTGGGGGTATGACTTTTCTGGAGATTCAAACATCATTGAAGTTTATATTCGCTATCTTCGAATTAAGTTAGAAGCTGATGATGAACCCCGAGTGATTCAAACTGTGCGCGGTGTTGGCTATCTCCTTAAGGAGACGGAAGCGTAGTTCTAAAAATAGAATTATAAAAAATAAGATTCTGCTCTAAAACTTCTTGGCTAAAACTTCTTGGCTAAAATTTCTTGGCAGATTGTTGCTCTAGATTGTATTGATAGCGCTTGCTGTGGTCAGTGACGCCATATAGGTTAAAAGAAATCGTCGGGTCTTGACCCAACGCCTCTATGCTGTGAATGGCGTCGCTGGTGAAGGCCGCGATATCGCCAGCATTGAGGGTTATCTCATGGTTGAGTTGAATTTTATGGGGCGTCTCGGGTGTGGGCTGTCGTGTCCAGAGTCGATTTTTTTCCTGGCCATCTAGCAGAGCCACAATGCCCCAAGTGCCGTGGTTATGAATGGTTGAGTGCTTGCCAGGCAGCCAGCTCACCATTTGTACCGTCAGCGGATATTGATGTTCACGATATAGAAACTTGACGGCCCAGCCAGTTTCTGGGGACGGTTCATGATATTCCAGCTGTAGCCAATAGGAACTGGTCAAGAGCTTGCGCACTAGCGGAATAATCTGATCGAGCCGCTCGATTTCATCGTCTACCGTTTCCAGAACAGAATCGAGATCGGTGAGAAAATGGTAAAGCCGATAAATAGACTCAGGCTCAGGAATATCTGGATTGCCGATGGAGCGATAGTTCCCGTCTCCTGTAATCAGCCAGTTATGATTTTCCATAGACTCCTAGATGCAAGCGTCCTAAGCGCAGAGCGTAGACCCACTCTTCTAGCAGGTCTAGACCCGAAGTATCTCACCAGCGAGTTGAAAGAGAAGGCACGAAAGGCGTCAGAATGAAGTCACCACAACCCTTCTGACGGTTTTCTCCCATGCCTTCCCCCAAAACAGAGTGTATCGCAAGCCAGCCCGAGTCTCCGATGACCGGGTGCATCTCACTTTCGCCAGTCTGCCCTCATCCCCCAGCCCCTTCTCCAAACTGAGATACACCCAATGCCATCGGCGTAATCATGCTGCTCTCCTCGTCTGATTAACCTATGGTGAGAGGGTATGTCGGTGAATTTGTATGATCTCTATCCTTGCGTCCCTGTTGGCGATCGCATTTTGGGCTTTCCCTGTTTCCCCTGCCTTGGCCGCAGCGCCTAGTGCTCAATCGCTGGGGGCGATTCCTGGTTTATCAGAGGTGTTTGCGGGAGAGGTGCCTGAACTGGGGGTTCGGGATGGCAAGCTGTCTGCCTGTCCGTCAACGCCTAATTGTGCGGTGAGTCAGGATGCTGACCAAGGCCATGCTATTGAGCCGATTGCCTATGGGGTTAGTCGGGAGGATGCGCGGGAGCTATTGGCGAAAGTGCTGGGGGTTGTGCCCCGGACTGAAATTGTGACGCAGCGAGAGGACTACATCCGAGTGAGGTCGGCTAGCCGCATTTTTGGGTTTGTGGACGATACTGAGTTCTATTTGCCAGAGGATGAGCCGGTCATCCATGTTCGGGCGGCAGCTCGATTGGGAGAGTCTGATCTGGGCGTGAATAGGCGACGGTTGGAGCAGATTCGCTTTGCTTTACGGGACTTGGGGATTTAGTCGGTTGTAGCCCGTGATTTCGCCTGCCATTTGTGTGGGCCGATCGCACCTCGATACACCTGCCTGCGTTAGTCTTGGGGCTACGAACACCAGTAGTTGACTCTATGACTCCCCAGGATGCTGAACGGATTGAGCGCTTCATCAAAAAGTGGCAAAGCTCTGGGGGCAATGAGCGGGCTAACTATCAGGGGTTCTTCCTAGACCTGTGTGAGGCGCTGGGAGTAGATGGGCCACCACCCAAGGGCAACATCGAGAACGACCCCTACTGCTTCGACAAAGACATCAAGGTTTATCATCCCAGCGGCAAGGTGACGCCGGGGTACATCGACTTCTATAAGGCTGACCACTTCATTGTTGAGGCCAAACAGGGCAGCACCCAGACGGGGAAGGGCACCGCAAAACGGGGCACTCCCTCTTACCTGAAGGCGATGGAAAAGGCGTTTGTGCAGGCGATCGCGTACACCCGCAACGTCCCCACCAAGCCGCCATTCTTGCTCACCTGCGACATCGGCAGTCACTTCGAGCTGTG
>PXDR01000359.1 GCA_003566335.1 Cyanobacteria bacterium T3Sed10_344R1 | reverse complement strand
TGAGGTGGCCCTGCTGTTTTTGCTGCTGGGGGCGGTGACGTTGCACTACAGCGGCGACCTGGCGATGCGGCTCAATTTGCCCACGGCGAATCTAGGCTGGCTGGGACTCTGGGGCACTTTGGCTCTGGGTTTGCCTGCGATCGCACCTCTACTCGCCCACAGATTCACCCGTCTATTGGGTAACCCCAAGCCGTTTGTAGAACTGGCCTATGGCTATTTGCCCCTCGTGTTGCTGGCGAATCTGGCTTATTACTTGACCTTGGGGCTGACCGAAGCCGGACGCATTTTGCCGGTGGGTCTAGCCACCTTTGGCTTTAGCGGTAGCACCCTACCGATTTGGGTGGCGCACCCGGCAGTGGTTAGCTTTTTGCAGGGCACGAGCCTAACGGCTGGGGTGGTCTTATCCATTTTGCTGAGCCAAAAAATTGCCCGCCAGCCCGTGCGCCGCCTCATTCCTCAGCACCTTTGTATTGTGGCTCTGGGCTGGGGACTGGGACAGCTAATCCTTAACTTGTCCTAATTTCCGATATTCCAAACAGCGGATTGAAATCACCTCGCCGACAGGCAGTAGATTCCGGGGGACGGCTTGCGGCTATTGCTGACTCCTCAGCTCTTTCGTGCTAGCTCTCTGTAAAGCTCTGGGTGTAAACACTGATTAATCATCGCTTTACATATCCAGGGTTCATAATCTCCCCCTGATTTATTAGGAGCGGATGAGACTTGGGGTAACTGCATTGTCTTAGATGAAACGACCCGCCATGCTGTGAAAAGCGAAGGCGGGCGTCTTTTCTATCTTTAGCTTTCAGTTAACCATTTGGCATCTATAGCCCCTATGAAACTTGCCAATCTTGCCCTCGGGGCCTCTCTATTTACTGCCGGAATTTTCACCGCGCCAGCAATGGCAGCCAGCCTGACGAATGCCACCATTGGCGGCGCGGGAGATGTCTGGTTTTACGACTACAGCAATGGGCAAACGTTCAAGAACAATGCTGCCAGTCTAGATAGTCTGCTCCAGGGCGATGCTAGCAACCCCATGGGCAACGTCGAGCTGTTCCCCACCAGCGAAACCACTGACTTTTCGACGGCCAAAGCTACAAGTTTGAGTGGCAACCTAAACGGCACGAGCATTGTGCTGGAGAGCTTAACGGCATCGGATTGGGATGACTTTGGCCAGGATTGGTTTAGTGAGTTCTTGGATGCGGCCCTTAAAGGTGGCAACCCGGGCGAGTTCATAACGACAATGCTCTATACCCAATTCGTGATAAACGGCGGTCGGGAAATCTTTAGTGACCCGAACATCTCTTACGTCAATCAAGATGATGTGACTGGGGAAGTGAAAATTGGTCTAGCCGGACACCTCAATGCCCGCGATCGCATTTTGGCCAAGCTGCCAGAATTCGTGCCAGGGTTCGTGCCAGGGACAAAGATCAAGGTCGCGGAGCTGTTCAAGGACAAAGTTCAGGCCAGCGAAATCGTCAAAGTCACCTATGGCGAGGGCATGGCGGAGTACTTCTGGAGCTTCAACGCTACGGCCTCTGGCCTTACGGAAAAGAGCGACGGTGTTTCTCACTCTGGCAACTACGAAGTCTCTTTCCGAGGCGATCTGCCGCCCGCTCAGTCCGTACCGGAACCCGCTAGTGTCATCAGCCTGCTGGCCCTGGGGGGCTTGGGCGTTGCGGCCAAGCGGAAGGTCAATGCCTAGGATTGCAGCCTGAACTCTGGCCTGGCTTGAGAATCGGTTTTCTACCCATCAGGGGGAAGGCCGATTCTTTGGTTTGCCAGGGCTGGCGCACCCCCTATGTGGGGACGCGAACCTAACGGCGGGGTTGCGCAGGCGATCGCCCGAATCCCCTAA
The DNA here is from genome assembly GCA_003566335.1 of Cyanobacteria bacterium T3Sed10_344R1. Classification (GTDB taxonomy): domain Bacteria; phylum Cyanobacteriota; class Cyanobacteriia; order Phormidesmidales; family Phormidesmidaceae; genus PXDR01. The sequence continues at coordinate 5,706 of PXDR01000359.1, read as the reverse complement.
CGCCAGCGGGAGTGACGGTTTTGAAGGTCACCTGATTGCTGCCGGGATTGTAAAGAGTGTAGGTGGGGGGCTGGCCCGGACGCCCCACGCAACCGACCCCTACCACCTGCCAGGGCTGGAGACTCTGGCCTTCTTGGTCTGTGGCTTGATCTAGGGTGGTGACGGTGGAGGGAATGCTGCCGCTACGCAGGTGGTATTCAAAGGTTTGACCCGACCGACCGCAGAAGAGATTGTTGGCGTTGGCGCGCATGATGCGATCGCACATCACCATCACCGGGGTTTCTGGGGTCAGCGCATCGTCATAGCTGACGGTGCTGCCATGAATTAACAGACAGTCCAACTCAAAAAAGCCAAAGCTCAAACTATTGAGCCACTGCACCGTCTCCCGGGAGAGGTCATCCCACAGGTGCTTCACCGCTCCCTGCCCCTGACTAGCCCGCAACTCTGGCGCATCAGGCAAGCCCCGCAGTCCGTAGAGGCTTAAAGCCTGTTCTTCCCACCAGCCCGTACAGACTTGGGGAATCAGTTCCCCAGGCTGGGGCGATCGCAGCCGGGCTACCACTCCCTCATTATTTCCCTGGAGACCGATCACATCTCCCAAAATAAACAGCTCAGTCACCGTCTGCCGCAGCCGTTTAATGTCTGCCAGCACGGCCTCATAGGCGGCTAAATTGCCTTCAATGCCGCTGAGAATTGCCCAGTGCGCCATAGTTTCTCTCCCGATGACTTGCTTGTGTCTGAGTCCCTGCGTTTTTCGCGGTGTTGTGTGCAGCGACTACCGCTGACAGACGTGCTCTGGATCTTCTGCCCGCTCAGCAAACTCCAACCCCTGGGCCAGCCGCCAGGCGAATACCGGCGGTAGCCCTTTCTCGATGATGTCGGCACAGGTTTTTTGATAGTCGTAGGGGACTTCCCGCAGGGTAGTGGCTGCCGTCTCGGTGTCATAGATCACGTAGGTGGCATTGGGCCGCCCGTGGCGGGGTTCTCCCACTGACCCCGCGTTAATAATCGACTTGAGGGGAGCCTCAAACTGTTGCGACTGGGCCGACTGCCCCGGCTGCTGAATGCTGACAGACAGCTTGCCGTGGTTGAGTTGGCGCACATAGGGGATATGGGTATGGCCGCAGAACAGGACATCCGCCTCGGTCGCCAGCACCCGTTCTAGAGCGACAAACCCATCCATATCTTGCAGCAGGTACTCATGCTGACTGTTGGGGCTGCCGTGGACAAAGCAGAGATTGTCCTGGCGCAGGGTCAGAGGCAAGGTCGCCAGATAGTCCCGCACTTCTGGGTGAATCACCTGGTTTGTCCACTCATGGGCCTGGCGACCTCGCTGCTCGGCCAGTTGGGAGGGGTAGCTGCATTCACAGGCGTTGAGCCCTTCCACGATGTCCTCATCCCAACAGCCTTGGCAGGTGGGAATATCCAGGCTACGAATCATCTCAACCACAGCATTGGGGTGAGGGCCATAGCCGACGAGATCCCCCAGGCAGTAAATTTGGTCGGCCTGGTGATCGTCAATGTCAGAGAGCACCGCATTCAGGGCTTCGTAATTCCCGTGAATGCAGGAGATAACGGCAAGTTTCATGGGCAAAAATTCTGGGTGGGCCTGGGTGGGAAGGTAAAGTTCACGGGGCAACGGCTGGGTCAGCCGCCAGGACTTGGGCCTGGTATTGGGCGATCACCTCTTCGGTTAAGCAGCCGTCGAGAATGATCTGGGCGATCGCAGCGGTATCTAGACTCCAGCCCGTTACCTCAATGCCGCTGTAGCGCTGGGGGCGTCCTGAGAGCCAGCGGGGAATTTGCAGCTCTACATATTCACTGCCGGGCAGTCCGGCCACAAAGTCGATGTAAAAGGCACGGCCATCCGGCATTTCAAAAATGCCCTTAGCCCGCTGCACCGCGCCATAAGCCCCTCCGGTCAGCTCCGCCCAAATCGCATCTAGGCTGGGCGGATCGAATACCTGGCCCATCAGGGCAGATCGCCAAAGCTGGGGCGGTTTTTCGAGTAGGGCTGCGGGCCAATTAGTCTCTGGCAACGCCGGGTTGCCGGGGATCACCTCGTCAGCCCAGTCATGCCAAATCGACTGGGTCAGGTCGGGCGGCACCACCGCCACCCGCCGACAGGGCAGCGCGGCAAAAAACGGCGAGTTCAAATCGAGGTGAAAGCCCAGCTCGATGTAGACCGTCGCGGTTTCAGGCAGGGCCGTTAGGGCAATTTGAATCTGGTTCTCAGGAATCACCTGCACCAAGGGAAAACGGTAGCCAATCCGGGCCAGGTCAACCGAGATATCGCCCAGCCCTGGACTCAAATAGAACTGGGGCGAGTCTGGCGCGGCTTGAAAAAACTGGCTGATCCAGGTGGTTTTACCGCTACCAGCGGGGCCTGAGACAGCAATGAGGGTGGGCATAGGAAGAACAAAAGAGAAGGTCAGACCGGCACTGGGCCGAAGCGGGGGGCTAGCAGATCAACCGATGATACAATATGAGAACGATTATCATTCTGGACTATCTTACGGTATCTTTGCCGCGATCGCAGCGCTTAGCTGGCGGCGATGGCGATCGCAATTTGTTAGACGCTCAAGCGGCTGAAGCTGCGATCGCACCCTAACAAATTTTTAGGGACAAATTTTCAGGGACAAATTTTCAGGTCACGCTTCTTTGCCCATGCCCGCAACCTCAACGCCGCTACCGCAGTTTGTCGATATTGCTATTGTCGGTGCAGGACCTCAAGCGCTTACCCTAGTCACCCATTTATTGCAGAAAAAAGCGGCCCTGCGATCGCAGTTTGTGGTGCTTGATCCAGCCGGAACCTGGATGCAGCAATGGCACCACCAGTTCGCCGCCCTAGAGATTCCCCATCTGCGCTCCCCGGCGGTTCATCACCCTGACCCCAATCCCCACGCCCTACGCAGCTTTGCCGAACCTCGGCCCGACGAGCTGTTTCCCCCCTATGCCCTGCCCAGCACTGGCCTCTTTCACGACTTTTGCCAAGACGTAATCCAACGTTGGCAGCTGATCAGCCGGGTAATTCCAGCCCAGGTGCAGCGGATTGAGCCTCGGCTCCGCAGCCCCGGATTTCAGCTTCAGTTGGCAGACGGTCGGCAGCTAGTCGCCAAGCGGGTGGTGTTGGCGATCGCAGGCGGTTCTCCCCACCGACCCGCCTGGGCTCAGCACCCTGCCTTGTCCTACCCACCAGATCGTCTCTGTCATTCCAGTCAGGTGGATCTGCGGCAGCTCTGCTTGCGGGGAGAGCGCATCCTGATTGTGGGCAGCGGTCTGACCAGTGGACATTTGGCTTTAGGTGCGATCGCCCGAGGTGCTGAGGTGATCATGATGGCCCGCCGGGAATTTTACGCCAAGCTGTTTGATGCCGATGCCGGTTGGCTGGGGCCAAAGTATCTCAAAGGCTTTCAGGCCGAACCCTGCTGGGATAGTCGCTGGCAGATGATTCAATCGGCCCGCAACGGCGGCTCTCTCACCCCGGCGGTGATGATGCAGTTGCGGCGGCAGGAGCGGCAGGGAAATTTGCGCTTCTATAACCATTGCGAAGTGCGCCAGGCGGAATGGCAGGGCACAGCCTGGCAGGTGCAGTGCCGCCAAGCTACTGACCATGACTGTCTCAGCAGCCTTGATATTCATCGAATCTGGCTGGCGACGGGCCAAACCCTAAACGTGCAGCAATGGCCCCTGCTGGCTCCGGTGCGGGCGGCCTATCCTATTCCTTGGGTGAAGGGTCTGCCGGTTTTGGATCAGCATTTGCGCTGGCCCGGCTGCAATCTTTTTGTCATGGGCGGCGCAGCAGCACTTCAGCTTGGCCCGGTGGCTCGGAATCTATTTGGTGGCAGATTGGCCTGCGATCGCATTGTCCCGGCATTGACCAAACCAGCCCTGCGACAGGCTCTACGAGCCTAGACCGCCAGCGCCTTGCCACCAATAGGGGCGGTGCAATGTCTCCCTCAGCCAACTTGATAAAATGCAGACAGCAGTAGGCCCGCAACGGATCGTTGATGGGCGTGCCGTGATGTGACCCAGGAGGCTTCCGTTGGCTAAGCGAAAAAAACGCCAGAACCAGAAAACCCGCAAGACCCCGGAAGGGAACCAAGGCTTAGACCAAAAATTGCAGCGTTTGATCGCCCAGGGTCGATATTCTCAGGCTTTGAGTAAACTCCGTCAGGCCCAGAAGCAGGGTACTGATCAAACGCTGAGCCTGACTGAGGCGGATATCTTGCGACAGCAAGGTCAGTACGAGTATGAACAGGGCCGACACATCAACGCGGAATCAGCCCTTAGTCAGGCCCTCGCCCTAGATTCTCATCTTGAGACCTATCACCTATTAGCCAAATGTTATCTGGCTCAGCAGAAACCAGCCGAAGCGTTAGGGCTATTTCAGGCAGCCTTTGACCATAAAACTCTGCCCAAAGACTTGGGCGGTAGCTACCTAAAACTGCTGCTGCTCAACCACCAGAGTGACCAAGTAGCCCATCTGGTAGAAACCCAGGCCCAACGGTTTTATGCCCCCCAGCTTCACTGGGCGAGGGGAGTCCTGGCGTTGGAGGCGGGTGACCCTAAAGCGGCTTTGGCCCACTTCAAAAAGATGGGGCGACCTGCCAGCCCTGGTGATTGTTTATCGGTCTGGCCTGCTTACGCCCACCAGTTGCTCGGAGATCAGTCCGCCGCTGAGGAGCTGATTGGTATGCCGCCACCTAGTTCTAGCCGTTTTGCAGCTTCAAGGACGGGGTCTAAGCATCCGGCGGCTCAAGCGCTGCGGCTGGCCCTAGCGACCCACAGCGGTGACCGTCGTTTGGCGAATGTGTGTGATCTAGAGCAGCCGGACGTGCCTCACCGTAATGCCGCTTGGGTCTTGGACTTACTGTACTTACTGCGGCAGGATAATCCTCACGATGCGGCCCATGTCTTCCTTCGGTTTCCTGAGGAAGTGATGGCAGACTATCCAGAACTTGAGGCGCTCTACCGTCCCCTCATGCTGTTAGCGGGGCAACAAGCCCTGGAAGAAGAGGAGATCGACTGCACCGCCTTATTTTGGGGCAAGGTTGTGCAGCAGCCTGAGTTTGATCCCCAGTTGGCAGTTCAACTCTACCCGGTGTTGCGAGCGACTCGAGATGATCAGGCGGTGTTGTCCTTGCTCAATCAATTGCTGACATGGGTGCAAAAAGCGGCAAAGCGTACGCCTCAAGCCTGGCCTGAACCGCGTTTGTCGGCGGTTCAAGCCAAGTTGTATTGCTGGCTTGCCGATTGTCAGATCGGGATGCAGCGCTATGGTGAAGCGATAAAGTGCGTCCGTAAAGCTGAACAGTTAGATCCTAACCACCCTGAAGTGCTAGGTCGGAAAGGGCTACAGGCGTTTCTTCACGATGATTACCAAACCGCCATCTCGCTGCTGACCCAAGCTCTGGATGGCGGTTGTCAGTTTCGAGAGGTCTATATGGCCCTGCTGGAATGCCGACAGGGAGACCGAGATGCGCTGCGATCGGTGCGACGTAAGTACGGCAAGCGGTTTGGTGATGTTGCTGTAGAGACGGAGCCAGCGATCCCAGACTGGGTTGAGGCTCTCAGCTTTCAAAACTACGACGTGATGGAAGATTTTGTGCTGGAGCACGAACCCCCATCTCCTCCGGTCGAAGCGCTGCGAATTTTTCTGGACTTAACCCAGAATGAACCGAGCAGTAGCCAGAAAGTAAACTT
>PXDR01000570.1 GCA_003566335.1 Cyanobacteria bacterium T3Sed10_344R1 | reverse complement strand
TTCTTGAAGGCGGCGATGGTGTTTTCCACAAACCCGGCTTCGTTCAAGGTGTCGGTGTGGATGGCCACGGACACGTCATAGTCGTCGGCGACGCTGAGGCAGGTGTCGATGGCGGCAGGGGTGGTGCCCCAGTCTTCGTGCAGCTTCAGGCCCAGAGCTCCGGCCTGGACTTGCTCCACTAAGCCCTGGGGCTGGGCGCTGTTGCCCTTGCCCAAAAAGCCCAGATTCATCGGGAAGGCGTCGGCAGCTTGCAGCATCCGCCAGATGTGCCAAACACCGGGGGTGCAGGTGGTGGCGTTGGTGCCGGTGGCGGGGCCGGTGCCGCCGCCGATCATGGTGGTGATGCCCGATGCGATCGCAGTTTCGATCTGCTGGGGCGAAATAAAGTGGATGTGGGTGTCAATGCCCCCGGCGGTGACGATCTTCCCTTCCCCGGCGATGGCTTCGGTGCTGGGGCCAATGATGATGTCGATGTTGTCCTGAATGTAGGGGTTGCCCGCCTTGCCGATTTGGCAGATCCGCCCGTCCTTGATGCCGATGTCGGCCTTGATGATGCCCCACCAGTCCAAAATTAGGGCATTGGTGATCACCGTATCCACTGCCCCCTCCGCTCGGGAAATCGGCGACTGGCCCATGCCGTCTCGAATCACCTTGCCGCCGCCAAATTTGACCTCGTCGCCGTAGACCGTTAAATCTTGCTCAACCTCGATAATTAACTCGGTGTCGGCCAGGCGAATGCGATCGCCGACGGTAGGGCCAAAGGTCTCGGCATAGGCGCGGCGATCCATGCGGTAGCTCATGCAGGCACTCCTCAACTAGGGACTCGGGGGAACTTGGGGGGCTGGGGCATTGGGGTACGCCCTCCCCCTGTTGGGGGCTACTAAGTACACATATCTCTGATGGGTTCTTATGGGCCTTGCAGACCCCCCTTAATCCCCCCTTGGCAGGGGGGAAACTCTAGTCCTCCCCCTTACCAAGGGGGAGTTAGAGGGGGTAATGCAGGGCGATCGCATCCAGAAGTGACTTATGCCCGGTGGGGGATTTTGCCCATTCTAAAGGGGGGTGCGCCCTTGATCGGTCTAAAAGCTGTCAGAACCAGGATTTTTGCTCAAAATTGAACCATGATGAGGCGATTGCTGCGACTGTTAACCCTATTCCTTAATCTCGGGACTGTTGGCCTGTGGGGGCTGGCTGGTCTGCTGGGCTGGTGGCTGCTGCGGCTGGCGGTGCTGCCCTGGCTGGCGGTGCTACCCGGTGGGTTGGCCCAAGTTGCGATCGCGCTTTGGCTCAGCCCTCTGGTCGGGGTCGCCAGTGCCGTGATTCCCACCCTGCTGGCCTGGCTTCTTCTGCGTCGTGTCGGTCGTAAGTGGTCTTGGCGGGGCAGCGCCGTGGTTAAGCGCATTGCCAGCCTAATCCCGCCGTTGCTGCTATTAGGGGCAATCGGCCTGTGGGGCCAGTTCGACACCCAGGGCACCACGGCCCACCTCAACCAAAGCGCCCGCCGAGGAAACCTGCTCCGACTGCGGCAACAGCTTTTAGTTGAAACCAGCCGCCATAACTTGAGCTGGCAAACGTCGGCCCTGCTGACGGTGGGCACTAATCCCAACTTCCCCAATCCCCACGGCAAAACCGCCCTAGCCGTCACCCAAGACCCGGCAATCGTGGCCCAACTGTTAGCCGCAGGCGCTCGACCTTCGGGGCGGGCCTTGGTAAATGCCAGCTTTTGGGCAGATCTCGATCGGGTCGAACAGCTCTTGGCAGCGACGGACGATGATGGGGCTTCGCTGGTCGCCGCCGCTGGGGAGGCCAGTCTGGCAGAACTGGTGCAGACCACGGCAGGTAACCCCGCTGACCGAGCTGCGATCGCCGCCGCCCTGCTAGAACGCGGTGCAGATCCTGACGCCATGGTGGAGGGCTTTCCCCTACTGACCTACGCCGTGCGCAGCCGTCAACTGGCCCTGGTCGAAACACTGCTGGCCGCAGAGGCTGACCCCAATAATCGCGATCGACGGGGGGATATCCCCTTGCACTATGCGGTGTTTCCTCGCTTTAGCCCTGGGGATGACACCCTCCCCATTGTCGAGGCGCTGCTAGCAGCAGAGGCAGATCCCAATCAATTTGACTTGTCAGGCTGTACCCCGCTCCACAGCTTGATTGTGCACCACCGCCAAGGGGTGCGATCGCAGCTCCCGCCGCTGATCCAACGACCCACCCCCCATCCCAACGACCCCGAGGCCCAAATCCACCAAATCCAGCTCAACCTAACCTTAGTTACCCGGCTGGTCGAAGCGGGGGCCAACGTCCGCACCCCTAGCTGTCGCGGCCAAAATGCGATCGCCCTAGCCGAAGGGGACGACGCCCTGGTTGAGCGCCTAGAGGCGGCTCTATAAGTTGAGGTCACCAGAAGTTGAGGTCACCAGCTAGGGTCAAGTAAGCTAAACCTAGTCACTGGGTTCGTCATGTCCATCCTTGCCCTGCTGAGCTTTTGAGCGTCCTATGACTCCTGCGATCGCACCTGCCCTCAGCTTTCTAGCCTTTCTAGAGACCCTGCCTGAAGACGGCAACCGCTACGAACTGGTGAATGGAGAGCGAGTTCAAATCATGGCGACCCGGGCTCACGACAACGTGGCTGACTACATTTATGATGCTTTTCGCGATCAGGTGAGACAGCATCCGATCAACTACAAAATCTCTCGCTTTGCCTCGGTCAAAACCCGCCGAGATGATGGCCTTGTGCAGGGCCGTACCCCCGATGTCAGTGTGATTGACCAAACTGCCTGGACTACCGACCTCAAAGCCTACGCAGCCCTGGAAGATCCAATTCAGCTTGCTGTAGAGGTTAGCTCGACGAACTGGCGAGATGACTATCTGTATAAGCTCGCTGAATACGAGGCCCTGGGCATCCTGGAATATTGGATCGTTGATTATCTGGCGGTCGGCGCAACCCGCTACATCGGCACGCCTAAGACCCCGACGATTTCGGTCTACACCCTCGACGCGGGGGAGTATCAACTACAGCAATTTCAGGGCGACGATCAGATTATTTCTCGCTCCTTTCCCAACCTGACTCTGACTGCTGCCGCCGTCTTTCAAGCCTCGGGGCTTTGAAGCCAAGGATCTGCGTCGGCCAGCTAGCCAGCCAGCCAGCTACAAAAAACCGACAACCTCCAAAGGAGTGCTGCCGGCCTCTAGTGTGTTCCCTGTAGATGACTCGCCTAGGGCTGAGCCGACTACAAGTATGAAGAACTTAACGTGTGAGACTTGCGATCGCAATCATCGCCCCATCGTGACTCCCATCACAGGTTCAAGATAGACGGTAAAATGAGGGCTGCTTTGACCTGCCCCAATTCCCCTCACCCCCTGACCTATGACTGCATCGGCTGCGGCTCCTTTTTCGGCAGAAGACATTGCTGCCGAAGGTTTGAAACCCGACGAATACGAAGAAATTGTCCGGCGCTTGGGCCGTCATCCCAACTTAGCCGAGCTGGGGATGTTCGGGGTGATGTGGTCAGAACACTGCTGCTACAAAAACTCTCGGCCCCTGTTGAGCCAGTTCCCGACCGAGGGCGATCGCATCTTAGTCGGCCCTGGCGAAAACGCCGGGGTAATTGATGCTGGGGATGGCCTGCGGGTGGCCTTCAAAATTGAATCCCATAACCACCCTTCTGCCGTCGAGCCGTTTCAGGGCGCGGCCACCGGAGTGGGCGGCATTCTGCGGGACATCTTCACCATGGGGGCGCGGCCCGTGGCGGTGCTGAACTCCCTGCGGTTTGGCAGCCTAGAAGACAGCCGCACCCGCCGCCTGTTTAACGGCGTCGTCTCCGGCATTGCCCACTACGGCAACTGCTTCGGCGTACCCACCGTGGGCGGTGAAGTTTACTTTGACCGGGCCTACACCGGCAACCCCCTGGTCAATGCCATGGCCATCGGCATTATGGAAACCGACGACATCGTCAAATCCGGGGCCGCTGGCATCGGCAACCCGGTTCTGTATGTCGGCTCCACCACCGGGCGCGACGGCATGGGCGGGGCCAGCTTTGCCAGCGCCGAACTCAGCGACAAATCCGAAGCCGATCGGCCTGCGGTGCAGGTGGGCGATCCGTTTTTAGAAAAAGCCCTGGTAGAAGCCTGCCTAGAAGCGTTCAAAACGGGGGCAGTGGTCGCCGCCCAGGACATGGGAGCCGCCGGGATCACCTGCTCCACTGCCGAAATGGCGGCCAAGGGCGGCGTGGGCATTGACCTAGACCTAGACAAAATCCCGGTGCGAGAAACCGGCATGGTGCCCTACGAGTACCTGCTGTCCGAGTCCCAAGAGCGGATGCTGTTTGTGGCCCAAGCCGGACGGGAGCAGGAGCTGATCGACATCTTCCATCGCTGGGGCTTGCAGGCGGTGGTCGCGGGTCGCGTGATCCCCGAGTCCCTGGTGCGGATTCGCTTCCAGGGGGGCATCGCTGCCGAAATCCCGGCGACGGCTCTGTCGGACAATACGCCGATTTACCACCACAAGCTGCCCTCGGAACCCCCCACCTACGCCCAGACCGCCTGGGCCTGGACAGCAGCTCAACTCCCCGAAGCCACGGCCACGGGAATCACCACCCCAGCGGGCTACCACGACTGGACATCCCTGCTACACCAGCTCCTAGCCAGCCCCACCATCGCCTCTAAAGCCTGGGTCTATGGCCAATATGATCACCAGGTGCAGAACAACACCGTGGTGCTGCCCGGCGGGGCTGATGCCGCTGTGATCCGGCTGCGGCCCCAGGTGCCGATTGCCGGGGTGGCGAATGCCACCCAGCGGGGCTTAGCCGCAACAGTGGACTGCAACGCCCGCTATGTCTACCTCAACCCCTACGAAGGGGCCAAAGCTGCCGTGGCCGAAGCCGCCCGCAACCTCAGCTGCGTGGGGGCCGAACCCTTGGCAATTACCGACAACCTCAACTTTGGCAGTCCCGAAAATCCGGTGGGCTACTGGCAATTGGCCGAAGCCTGTCGGGGCTTGGCCGATGCCTGCCGCCAGTTCTCCACCCCGGTCACGGGGGGCAATGTCTCCCTCTATAACGAGACCCTGGATAGTCAGGGCAAGCCCCAGCCGATCTACCCCACCCCTGTGGTGGGCATGGTGGGGCTGGTTGCCGACGTCAGCCAAGTCTGCCGCCAGGGCTGGCGTAATCCCGGCGATCGCATCTACCTCCTGGGCACCCGGCTCGATGCGGCTCCTAGCCCCCAAGTCACCCTAGGCGGTTCTGAGTATCTGGCCGTGGTTCATCAAACGGTGGCCGGTCAGCCACCAGCGGTGGATCTTGACCGAGAGCTAGTGGTGCAGTCCGCCTGCCGTCATGGCATTGCCCAAGGCTGGGTGCAGTCTGCCCACGACTGCGCTGAAGGGGGGCTAGCGGTGGCCCTGGCCGAGAGCTGCATTAGCGGTGAACTCGGGGCTGCGATCGCACTCCCTGCAAACTGCTCTCGCTGGGACGAGCTGTTGTTTGGTGAAGGCGGGGCGCGAATTGTGGTGTCTGTTGCCGCCGACCAGGTTGACGCCTGGGAAGCCTCTTTGGCCGAAAACTTGAAGGGCCATTGGCAGGTCTTGGGCACCGTGGGCGATCGCACCACGCCCTTAACCTTGACCCCTGACGGGGCTGAGCCAATCATCGAGGCTGCCGTGTCTGACCTAGCTGCCACCTGGGGACACAGCATCCCCCAACAGCTCACCGCCTAAGCCATTGACCTGATATTTCGCCCGTTGCCAACCAGCCCCCTGGGAAACTGCTGTAGGATGGGGGCACATTAAAGAATAGTTAAAACGTTAACCCAGATACGGTTTCGCCTTTGTCAGGACTTGCCCCCGTCCCCAGACTCGGAAGCCCTTAACCAGGACAATTTTCCGCAGTTCGGCGATCCCCCCTGCGCCCGTAGGCGCACCTTTTATGATCAAAGCAGGCTGATCAGGCCCCGTTTTTGATCAAACCCTAATCAAATCGGGATTGCTTAACCCCCAATCCAACAGCGAGTAAGCGGGCACCGGGCTAGCCCCTTGTCGCTAGGCTCATTTTCGATAGACCGATCCTGCATTCCTGGAGCTTATAGGGCTGATGATGTCCCAACACCCCCCCCTTTCCCCGTCTGATGCGATCGCAGCGGAGACAGCCGATCTTCAGCTTAGACCCGATAAGCCAGAAGAAGCCTGTGGCGTGTTTGGGGTCTATGCCCCCGAACAGGATGTGGCTCGCCTCACCTACTTTGGCCTCTATGCCTTGCAGCACCGGGGACAAGAGTCCGCAGGCATCGCCACCTTCATCGGTGATCAGGTCAAGTCCTACAAAGAAATGGGCCTAGTGTCCCAAGTCTTTAGCGACAGCCGCTTAGCCTCCCTAGCCGGAAACTGGGCAGTGGGCCACACCCGCTATTCCACCACCGGATCTAGCCGGGTGGTGAATGCTCAACCCGCCGTGGTTGAGACGAGCCAAGGGCCGCTAGCCCTGGCCCACAACGGCAACTTGGTCAACACCACCAGCCTGCGCCAAGCCCTGTTGGCTCGGGATACCGCCCTCCAAACCACCACCGATTCAGAAATGATTGCCTTTGCCATCGCCGAGGCGGTGAATGAGGGCAACGGCTGGATTGAGAGTGCGATCGCAGCTTTCAAACGCTGCGAAGGGGCCTTTAGCCTCACCATCGCCACCCCAGCTGGGGTCATGGGTGTCCGCGACCCCAACGGCATTCGGCCCCTGGTGCTGGGCTATCTGGGCGAAACCGACCCTGAAGGCGGCCCCGGCGAATACGTCTTGGCGTCCGAAACCTGCGCCCTCGACATCATCGGCGCAACCCACCTGCGGGACGTGCGCCCCGGCGAACTGGTGTGGATTACAGCAGACGGGCTGCAGTCAGTCCAATGGGCCGAACCCCAGCGCCGTATGTGCGTGTTCGAGCTGATTTACTTTGCCCGCCCCGACAGCGTCTTCCACGACGAAAGCCTCTATAGCTATCGCCTGCGCCTGGGGCAGCAGTTAGCCAAAGAGTCTCCAGCGGATGTGGATATTGTGATTGCCGTCCCCGACTCTGGGGTGCCTGCCGCCATTGGCTTTTCCCAAGCATCCGAGATTCCCTATGCCGAGGGGCTGATCAAAAACCGCTACGTGGGCCGCACCTTCATTCAGCCCACCCAAGCCATGCGCGAGTCGGGCATTCGCATGAAGCTCAACCCCCTGAAGGATGTGCTCCAGGGCAAACGGATTTTGATTGTGGATGACTCCATCGTCCGGGGCACCACCAGCCGCAAAATCGTCAAAGCCCTGCGGGATGCCGGAGCCACCGAAGTCCACATGCGGATTTCATCGCCGCCAGTCACCCATCCCTGCTTCTACGGCATTGACACCGACAATCAAGATCAGCTGATTGCCGCCACCAAATCCGTCAAGGAAATCGAGGCCCAAATCGGCGTAGAGTCCTTAGCCTACCTGAGCTGGGAAGGGATGTTAGAAGCCACCCAGCGAGATCCCAGCACCTTTTGCTCAGCCTGCTTTACCGGGGATTATCCGGTCACGATTCCCGAACCCATGCGGCGGGAAAAACTGAGGTTCGAGGAAGGCAGTTCTCCGGTGCCCCCGGAGCCGACCCTAGTTTAGGCTTGGGGGGATCGACCTCGGAGTGCTCAGAGTCCTGGGGCTCCG
>PXDR01000151.1 GCA_003566335.1 Cyanobacteria bacterium T3Sed10_344R1 | reverse complement strand
GGGATTTTTGTTTGCTCTACAGCCCTGCACCCTTACTAACAGCGCTGCCCTATCCCCTCTGGGGAGGCTATGCCAACGACAGGCTCAGGGCGAACGGTTCCAAGTCCGTTCGGGCTGAGCTTGTCGAAGCCCATTGTCAGCAACTTCACAGGTGATCTGTCCCGCCTTAAGCGGATACCCCTTCACAGCTTTCGGGGTACGGTCAATCGCCTAGGGAAAAAAGACCCGACAGCCAGCGGCTGCCAGGAATACGACGAGAACTCAGTAACTCAGTCCCTAAAAATCAATCGAGGCTCGGGTACGGCTGAGTTCTCGCTCTAGCTGCAAATCATCTGCCGCCGTTTGAGAGGTTTCGTCGTCAGGCAGATCTAGCGGGGTCTGGGCCGCCATAGACTGATCAATCTTCAGATCTGCGCCATTGACTAACCCTGCCAACAAGCGAACATCTTCGTTTTCTTCGAACTGTTCTAGAGACTGGGTCACCACAGCTTTTTCGGTCACGCCAGGACGGGTAACTAAGACCATGCCGTCGGTGAGGTGCTCCAGCATCATGGCGTCGTTGCACTGGGTCAAGGACGGCGTATCAATCACCACGAAGTCAAATCGCTGGCGGGCGTCTTGTAGCAGTAGTCGCAATTCACTCGACTCCAGGATGGCGGCTGCCTGGGCTTGGGGGCCAGGACTGGGCACAATGTACAGGTTCTCAATTCTGGGTACCAAGCGGATACAGCGCCCCACTTTACCGCCGTAATAGCGCAAGGGTTCTACCGCTGCCTGGTCGTCAGGGGCAATGCCGATGATGTGGGCTTGGGAGTGCGATCGCAAGTCAGCTTCAATTAACAGGGTGCGCCGCCCGGCCTGAGCCGATGCGATCGCCAAATTATAGGCGCTAAAGGACTTACCCTCTTTGGGTTGATTGCTGACCACCAGCACCATGCGGGGCCGCTTGCCGCCATTGGCCGAAGCCCCAACTAAATTCAAGTTACTGCGGCAGCGCTCATACAGCTCCCGATAAGACGAGTGGGGCTGGGTTAAGAGGTCAGGCACCAAACTAGGCTGCACCGGGATCCAGGGCACCACCCCCAGCAGCGGCACATCCTGGTCGGCAAACAAGCCTTCTAGCTCGTCATATGTCCGCACCTTGCCATCCAGCATATTCAGCAAGAAGACAATGCCGCCACCGACCACCAGCCCCACCAGTCCGCCTGCGAGCAGCACCACCACGGGGTTAGTCGCGTCGCCGTCCAACCGCCGCGTCGCAGGCGGTTCAAACATGGTTAAGCTACTCACCGTTTCAGCATCCGCAGAGGCCGCGTCAACCCGCTTGGCTTGGATGCGATCGTAAAGGGCGCGCTTGAGGGCCACCTGCTGGGCTAGACGATCCCGCTCTAGCTGTTTATTGGGCAGGTTTGAGTATTCTTCCTGAAGCTGAACCTCTGACTCAGCCAGGGTTTGCATTTGCTGCAAAATCGAATCGCGCTGGGTCTGCAATCCAACCAACTGATTGGCTAACGCGGCCCGGGCAGGGTCAAGGTTGCTTTCTTGGCGCACTAGATTGCCGCTGGGCAAGGGCTGTAGGTTACCGCCGCCAATCACTTCCTGAGCACGCTCCCGCAGCAACTGCTCATAGGCGGCTAAATCACTCTGCAACTGCTGCATTTCAGGGTGCGCTGGTCGCAGTTGGCGAGACTGCAACTGCATCTGGGTTTCAGTTTGGTAGATTTCCCCGCGCAGACTGGCAATAATCGGGTCAGCACTCAGAGCAGCCGAGGCGTACGCTTGCTCCGGGGTCAGCCCTAGGCGATTTTGCAGGCTACGCATTTCAGCATCAATCCCAGCAATCTGAATCGCCCCCTGTCGTCGCTGCTGCTGACTACCCGAAATTGCCCCAAGCAAACTGCCGTCCGTGGCAGCTTGGATCGCAGGGCCTTCGAGTCGATCATAGGTTTCTAGAGCCTGCTCAGCCTGACGCAGCTCAGCCTCGGCCTCTGGCAGTCGCTCATCGAGGGCATCCAAAATCGACTGGAGTCGAGCCCGGTTGGTTTGCCGACTTAGCTCGATCATCCCCTCAATCATCAGGCTCATGACAGCATTGCCCTCGTCCGGGTCATCGGTGTCATAGCCCAGAATCACCCGTTGAGAGCCAGGTTGCCCTCGACCGCCGCCACTATTTTCAATAATGACCCGAGTTCTGCTGCGAATTTGCTGGGGCGATCGCTCAATTCCCTGACGCTCAAGCTGAAACACTAATTGCTCTAACAGCACATCTGCTAGCAAAAAATCCTCGGTGATAATGCCCTGACCCTGCTGCTGAATTTCACTACCAGTGGCAGTAAAGCTAACTGCTGGTAGGTTCTGCACTAGCACGCTTCTAGTGTTGTAGGTCGGGGGTTCCGGCGGTTGCGCCGCGACATAGCCAGCCGCTCCCAACACCAGCAAACTGCCCGCTAGGCCAAACCACTTGTAGCGTTGCAGAGCTAACAGATAGCGTTTAACGAAGGGAGAAGGCATAGTGAGAATCGCAGATAACGGCGACGGGATTGAGGGCTAAGAGCCGAAGACCTAGGTTGGAGCGCAACAAGCTAGGGTCGGAACAGATTTTCTGCCGAGTTAGCTAAAGAATCAAAGAACAGCAGGAACCCTAACACATCCCGAAATGGCTGGGTAAAGGTATTCAGGGCAAATGCAACCCGAGCCAGTAAGCCTCGTCCCACCACGATAACATCGTTGTCTTGGAGGGATGGATTTTGGCCCACTTCCCCTTGAAATGCGGCTTGGGCATTAAGATTTGTGCTTACTGCTTCGCCGCTTTCAGGATCAAACCGCACCAGGCCGACTGAGCGGATATTCGCTTGATCGGGGTTGAGACCCAGTTGGCCCACCGCATCGGCGAAGCGGCTGCCGTTGGGCAAGTTGATGGTGCCGACCCGACTGCTGGCATAGCTGATGACCCGCACCTGAATTTGCTGCTGAGCAATGGTAGATCGGGCCACTAAATCTCGGTCGTAACCGTCAAGCTGGGCCGGGTTGAGGCGAGCCACCCTGACCACATCCCCATTTTCTAGGCGCAGGTCAGGCAGGGCTGCCCCTTCTTTGAGCGGGGTAAATAGGTCAACGGTTTCGGTAATCGACTCGCCAGTGCGCAATTGGCGAGTGACTTCAACTGCCCGCAAATCGGCCATGTTGGTGGTGCCCCCAGCCGTCAACAGGGCCGCAGAGACTTGGGGGCTGGGCAAGGGGTAAAAGCCAGGACGCTGGATTTCACCCAAAATGGTTACCTGAACCGGGCGCTGAGCGGTCAGGGTCAGGGTGACGTCAGGATCGATCACAAACCGGTCGTAGAGTTGGCGAACCAGGGTTTCGGCCTCAGTTAAGGTCAGGCCCTCGAAGGACGTGGCTCCCGCTAGGGGGACAATCACGTTGCCCTGGATGTCTAAGGTGCCCTGGAAGCTGAGGTCAGGAAATCGCTGCACGCTGATGAAAAATGTGTCCCCTGGCCCGAGGCGATAGTCATCAAAGCCGGGCGGTTGACTGGGAGAACCCGGAAAACTGCTGGGGCCGGACGGCAAGCCAGGACTGGGTAGCGTAAAGGGCGGAAATAAATCGGGGGGGGCTGAATCTTGTTCCGTGGGCGGGTCTAGGGGCGGTAATTGCGCCGATGCGGGGCGAGCCAAGCCACCGGCTAGGCCGACCATACAGCCGCCCAGCAGCAAACCTAAACTCACTGATGGCAACAGGCGGGCGTTGAAGCGGTGGGGAAGGGGAGCGCTAGACATGGGGCCATCAGGACGGAAGGACGCTGGGGGCTGGATCAGAAGCGGGCAGTGGCTCCGCTCCAGGGATTGCGGGCCAGTAGGTTATGGGACGCTCAGAGATTAGCTCAGTTCCGCTGAGGTTGGATTGCAGGTAGCAGGGCTGTGGAGTTGAGAGTGGTCTGGATCTCTTGGGCGATCGCAACCATCTCATCGCGCAGGGGCTGAATATCCCCACGACCGGCCATGGGTTGCCACAGGCTGACGGCAATCCACGGTAAGCGATCACCGTGGCGGAGTTGATGCCACTGATCGGCTAGGAACCAGCGCCCCGGGGACGGGCTGCCGCCGCCGGGCCAAGCGTACCACTGAAGAACGGCATAAGTCCGCTGGTCATTCGCACCTCGAAAGAAGCTGGCGCGAAAGCTGCCACCCCCGACAGCGTCCTGAGTCTCAGCGGCTGGGATGGTTAAGGTCTGCCGATGGCGAATCTCCCAGTTTTGCGACCCAGACAGGTCAACCCACTCGACCTCTGGCAAATTCGTGTGCCAGGGCTGGGGCCGCAGCAGCAGCACCAGGGCTTGGTCTGAGTCAGCCCCTTGATTAAACTGCTGGGCCGACCAGCTTTTGCCGCTGATGCGAACTTCTTCTTGGTCAGTTAACTGCCAGCCCTCTAGGGGAATGCCGCTATTTCTGAGTGCCTGGACGGGCTGGATATTGGCCACTTCAGGGGGCTGCCCCCAGGGCCATTGACCACTGATTAAGCTGGGTATAACTAGTGCGATCGCAGCCGCCGCCAACAAACCAATTAAGCCTCCTTTGATCAGCCGGGTGGTGCGCCGGGGCTGGGGTAGCGCTGGGGGCGTAGGCTGAGCAGCTTCCCCTATCTGGGCAGACTTGGCGACATTCATCGGTGGAACTTCCTCGAACTGGCTCATGACACAGGCTGATTAAGCTAATTACACAGACTCATTGGCGCGAATCTCAAAAGCAGACAGACTCGCCGGGACGTGACTCTGAATCCAGCGGGCCAGGTAGAGAATCAACACCAGGGTAATGGCGGAGTACACTTCCCCCCCCCAGCTATCATGCAGCCAGTGAAAGGCATCATTGAATTGGTAGCCGTGGAAGAACGTCAGCATGGTGTTGCGCAGTACGTTCCCGGCAATGCTCAACCCGACAATGCCCACCACAAACAGGCTGGTGCGTAGCCGAGATGTGCCCAGGCCAACCCAGTAAATCAGCATCAGGCCCACATACAGGCTGGTAAACAGCATCTTCAGTCCAGCGCAGTGGGGGGCGACTTCTACCAGCTGATCATTGACGAATAAATAGATTTGCTGCACCCGCACGTCCACGCCAAATTGCAGCAAAATAAACCCGGCCACGGCAGCAATAAACCGCTGTAAGGGCAGGACGTAAGGCTCGATTAAATAGGGAATTTGATTAGGCGTAGCGAACAGCACCAGCAGCAGCGGAAAGCTTTGGAGTTTGAATCCTGCCCGCCCCTTGAGACTCAAGCAAAGCACAGCGAGAACTAAGGGAAAGGACAGATTGGCCCAGTCGCCGAGGCCGCTGAGGTAACCGCTAAGCCCCAAGCCCAGCAGCAGTGGCCCCAGCCAGTGACAGCGATCGGGCAACTGTTGCCATTTGTGGCGAAAGCTCCAGGCCAGGTAGGCGGCGAAGGGAAAGCCCAGCAGCCCGTGGCTAAAGTATTCGTGCTGGAGACTGATGCTCTTATTCAGCCAGCCGTCTACCCAGTGCCACAGCAGTGGCGCATACAGCACCCCGACTAAGGCCAAGAGCGCCCAGTCAAGAGGATGGCGGCTGAGGGTAGCTGTAAAGGTTGATTTTTTCAGCATGTTGGGGGAGCGCAGAGGGCAAACAGGCAGGGGACTAGGGGCGGGTGGAAATCGCTTTGGCGGCGTTTTCAGCGGCATCGGACTGAGGCGCGGCGGCAGGATTGACTAGGGCTGCGATCGCATCAGTAACTTGATCAACCTGGGCCAATGTTAACCCAGGGTACATAGGCAGTGAGAGAATTTCGTGGCTGAGGGCTTCGGCCTGGGGGAAGCTGCCGCCCCCCCAGCCCAACTCTGCAAAGGCAGGTTGGAGATGACAAGGAATCGGGTAGTGAATGCCGGTTTGAATCCCCAGCGCATTTAGCTCTAGCTGAATCAAGCTGCGATCGACCGGGCATTGGGGCGTCACTCGCACCACATACAAGTGATATACGTGGCCCGAACCGCAGTGGTTGGTGAGGGGCTGTAGGCCAAAGTCAGCTAGGGGAGCCAATCGCTGCTCATACCGTTGGGCTAGTTCGTAGCGCTGCTGATTCCAGCCAGCCAGGTGTGGCAGCTTCACCCCCAGGGCAGCGGCCTGAATCCCGTCTAGGCGGCTATTGGTGCCGCCGGGGTCGGTGTGGTAGTACTTGCGGCTGGCCCCGTAATTACGTAGCGCCCGAGCTGTCTCGGCCACGATTCCCCCCTGGGTCAAAATCATGCCCCCATCCCCGAGCGCTCCCAGGTTCTTACTGGGATAAAAGCTAAAGGCAGCGGCCATGCCCACCGATCCGGCTCGGCAGCCTTCCCGCTCAGCCAGGTGAGCCTGGGCCGCATCTTCAAAAATGATCAGGCCGTGGCGTTCTGCTAAGGCCCGCAACCCGCTGGGAGAGACCATCTGGCCGTAGAGATGTACCGGCAACAGCGCCCGAGTGCGGGGGGTAATGGCGGCAGCAGCAGCAGTCAAATCCATCAGGGCCGTCTGGGGATCGCAATCAACAAAGATCGGTGTGGCCCCAGCCCGCAGAATGCCAATTAAGGTGGCGACGAAGGTGTTAGCCGGTAGAATCACCTCGTCCCCAGGGCCGATGCCGCAAGCGGTTAGCCCCAATGCGATCGCATCGGTACCGCAGCCCACCCCAATGCCGTGGGCCGCGCCACTGGCAGCCGCAAAAGCTTGTTCAAAGGCCGCAACGGTTGGCCCCAGCACGTAGGCACTGTCGGCAATAATCGCCTGAATAGCCTGATTCAGTTCCGCCTGCAGCGGTTGATGCTGCCAGGACAAATCCACGAAGGGCACGGGAGACAGCGGCGTCGAAGGGGAGGTGGAGGCCATGGGCAATGTCAACTCATTAAAGCTGGCGTGATAGGGCTGAGGTGTGGCGCTAAAGTGCTGGGCTAATTCTGGGCTAGAAACTCAGATATGGCAGACATGGCGTGGACGTGGAA
Organism: Cyanobacteria bacterium T3Sed10_344R1; assembly: GCA_003566335.1. Lineage (GTDB taxonomy): Bacteria > Cyanobacteriota > Cyanobacteriia > Phormidesmidales > Phormidesmidaceae > PXDR01. Next base: position 689 of record PXDR01000151.1, on the reverse strand, counting down.
CTTTTAGGTGAATGCCCGGATAAACTTGCCGTCACTGCACGCCATTACAATCGTTAACAGACCGTATCTCAAACAACATTTTGGCTGCCACCTTCCCTATTTATGGGCGATTTGCCAAACTTTGAACACCGTGAAACGATGAAGTCTCCGTGAAAATTCGGCTAGGTTGGCCTTGAGGATGGATTACCCCACAGCTCGTCAGTTTATTCTCAAGCAGACGGTTGCCCCGAGTGATGAGGGTCAAGCGTCTTTTTTACAGCGCATTCAACAGGGCCAAGCCCCAATTCCCGGTCAGGCAACGTCGCTGCTGTTGGCCCTGCGGGTTGTTGGGGACGCCATGCGCCAAGAGCCCCAAATTGAGCGTCAGTTGGCCTACGCCCTGTTTTTGCTGAGTTACGAGAGTCGTCAGTGCTATGAGGCTGGCCGCAATCAAGGCATTGAGTGGCCGCCGTTGCTGGACGCTGATTTGACGCGGCTGGCAGCGGCGGCGGAGAAGGTTTTGTCGGATGGGGGGTAGCTGTTGGCTGTTGGCTGTTGGCTGTTGGCTATTGGCGAAGCAGAGTGGACCTAGACCTGGATAGGGTGCTGTTAGGCGTTGGCGCAGCCTGAGCTTTGCTCATAGCTGTAACGCACCGTTCTGCTGACGAGGGCTTAACGGTATACCGGCGGTATACCAAGATTGCGGTGGG
>PXDR01000163.1 GCA_003566335.1 Cyanobacteria bacterium T3Sed10_344R1 | reverse complement strand
GGGTAACCCGTAATCCGCTCAAAAGCTGGGTTTACATAGATGATGGGGTAGCCCAGTTGGTTGGCGTTGGAAATGACAACGCCGTTGCTACTCGCTGCGATCGCCCGCTCGCGAATTCGCGCCATTTCTTCCGCTTGCCGCTGAGAGGTGACATCCAGCATCACCATCACCCATCCCTGGTCAGCCTGCCCCAACTGCGTATGAAAAGGCTGAGCCCGCACCTCTACCAGCCGCCTGGTGACCCCCGGCAACCGTACATCGTGACCAAACCGATGGGCCGGAGGTGGGATCAAAAACTGGTCAAAGGCTTGCTCCCCCAACTGATCAATCGGCTGATCCAGACCCAGGCCCAAAAGTGCCAGATAGTCCTGGGCAACGGGATTCGCCAGCCGCACCTGACGCTGGCTATCCAGGAGCAACACCCCTTCGGGCAAGTTCTCCACCAGATGCTCTAAGTTCTGCTGCTCTGTATCTAGGAGCGATCGCAACTGCGCCAATGACTGAGCCGCTTGCTGAGCCACGCCGTAGAGCAGCTTAACCTGGTCGGCACTAAACGCTTCGGGGGTCTCAGACCCCACCAAAATCAAGCCCACCACCGTTTCGGTATCAGGCAAAATGATCGGCACCTGAAACACCGACTGCAGTTGGTCAAGGCTGGGAGAATTTGGGTCAAACTCGGCCCGATGGATGCAGCTGAGAGCCAGCGGAGCCGATAACTCTATCGCCTGGGTTGGGCACATCCGGTTAAAGGTTTTGAGCAGCCGCTGCTGCACATCCTGCTCAACCGCAGCCGTAATTGGTCGGTCAAGCTGGAGTAAACAGTGGTGCTGGCTGCCCACACATACCAGCCCCGCCGAGATATCGTGATTGACCACCTGGGGCAAATGCCGCAGCAACTGATGGATCAAGTCAACTGGCGTCAGACTATGGCTCAACTGACGGCTGAGGTCGTAGCGTAACTGCAATCCCGCCGTATGCTGCTGCACCAACGCCGATAGAGCTTCATCTAAAGGAGTTGGGATGTCCTCACCATAGGTAAAAAGCTGCACTAAGTGAGCCGGTTGCTGAGCCCACATCAACGGCACCACCTGCCAAGCCACAGGACGAACCTGGTTGCCCAGTTTAACCATCTGAGGTTGAGACGCCGACAGCGCCCAGGGAAAAGGCTGTCCTACAGCGAGGGAACAGGCAGGCAGTGGCTGGGAAGAACCTTGGGACACATCAGCTAACCCCAAAAGCTGAACTGCGGCTGGATTGGCAAAGCAAATTTGCGCTTGGGCGTCTACCACCGCCAACCCCGTGGATGCCGCCATCACAACTGCTTGAATGCCTTGGTGATGCCTGCGGGTAGACTTGAGCGATTGAGCAACAGCCCAGTCTTGAATCTGGGGCGAGGACGACGACCACTCAAGGTCATCATCTCCACAAGTCGTAAAGTGGGGCATGGGAACACAGGGAAAGCAGTAGGGGCGAGGGGCAGCAGACTCGGTTAGAAAAATGAGTGCCATCGCCGGGATAGCTCATTATCTGACCTAGAGATGAACCTGATCAGGCTGGTTAGAGCAGGAAAAGCCCAGCAAACCGGAGGGAAAACCCTGATGAGGCCGTAGCAAAGGGGAACTCTAATCTACCGGAATCTCCTTAATTCTAGAATGACCTGATCACCAGCACTTCTATCGCTTATCGGCCCTGAACTGAGTAAAGATTCCGTGTTAGCCGCCACCGCAAGGGCAAGGGATCGACGATTACGGCCCTATCCTGTAGTCGGCGACGCTTGCGCAACTTAAACAGAGTAGGGCAGACAATCAGGGGAGAAACGGAGCGCTTTATCGGCTCGTCAGCCTGTTTTTTGAACTACTGACGACCTGAGTCTGAAGATTCAGAAATTAAACCTGACAAATCCTGGATAAGCCGATTGTCCGCCATGCATTCAAACTTGTTCAAACGACACAAAACATAACTTGTTTCAACAAGAGGAAACTAAGGGGAATATCGGTCGAGCGCGAGGCCAAGGGCAAAGGTTAAAACTGTCTATAGCCTTACCTAGGCTGCCCCAAGCCTCACCGGTTGTCAGGTTAAGATGAAGATCAAGGTAAAGGCTGACTCATCACAAAGCCTAATTGATGTAAAGGGTTGAGTTAAGGCTTCAGTCTGAAGAGAATAAGTTCCCACTGTTGAGTGTCATAGCTGATGAGTGTCATAGCTGAATTCATGGCTGAATTCATGATTGAATTCGGGGTTGATATGCTTGAATTCCAACCGTGGGCATGACGTTCGTAGAATTCATGAAGGTTTAGTGTTTATGGCTTCTCTAGAGCAAGTTCAACAATATCTTGCCCATTGGTTTCAGCTCGGCAAACCAGTGGTAATTGGGCCAACCCAGGCCACCTACTTACCCAATCCAGTGATTCAGAATGGTCGCCACAGCGACGATTTTCAGCGCTGTTGGCAGCAGATTTTGGCCCACGGTGGCCGCAATTGCTACTTGCAGGGCACTGATCAAACTTTAGATCAGCTAATGGAGCCGACCTGGGAGATTACGGATTGTGCTCGCTGTGACATGCCGATTCCGATGACGACTCACGGTATTAGCACCGCAGCTTGCCCCTGCTTTGACCTGCCCCTATGGCCCAACCAGCAGGTTCCCGCCCCTCGGAATCCGGTCAGTAACCGACGCCACTTGACCCGTCTGCGGCAGCGGCTAGAGTCCCGGTCTTAGGGTGCGGCGGCGACTAGCTCTTGGCGCTGAATTTCGTGGGTGAAAAAGTCGTGGGCCATTAGGGTCTTCGGGAAAATTGCCCGCGCTTCGGCCAGGAGGTCATCTAGGCTGACTGCGTTGCCGGGAGCATAGCGGGGGCTGAAGTGGGTCATGATCAGCTGCTGACGCACTTCGGCCAGTAGGGCCACCTGGGCGGCCATGGTGGAGGTGGAGTGAAGCCGCTGGTAGGCCATGTCGGCGTCTTGGTGGGCGAAGGTCGCTTCGTGGATCAGCACGTCAACGTCTCGGGCCAGTTCAACGGTGCGATCGCAATAAATCGTGTCGGTGCAGTAGGCCAACTTGCGGCCCACCAAAGGCGGCCCGCACAAATCCTGACCACGAATCCGACGGCCATCGGGCAGGGTGACCACCTTTCCCTGCTTGAGCTGGCCATAGAGCGGCCCTGGGGGAATCCCGAGGGAGGCAGCCCGCTTCACGTCAAATCGGCCTGGCCGATCCTTCTCGCTGATTCGGTAACCAAAGGCGGTGACTTTGTGTTCGAGGCGATCGCAGCGCACCTCAAACTCGTCATCCTCATACACCAGTCCTGGAGAGACCGTATGCACCTTAATCGGGTAGGAGAAATGGGTCTCTGAATAGCGGCGACAGGATTGCAGATAGTCATTCAGGCGCGGTGGGCCATAAATATCGACCCGCTGTTGGGGATTGCCCGCCAACCCACAGGTCGCCAGCAGCCCCATCAGGCCAAAGATATGGTCACCATGCATGTGGGTGACAAAGATGCGGCGAATCTGGCTGGCCTTGAACTCACTGCGTAAGAACTGATGCTGGGTGCCCTCACCGCAGTCAAATAGCCACACCTCTGCCCGTTGGGGCAGCCGCAGCGCCACGCTAGAAACATTGCGCGATCGCGTTGGCACACCGGAACTGGTGCCTAAAAACGTGATTTCCAAAGTGACCTGACCTCTGCTTGCCTATGGTTATCTTGGCATGTTTGCCCCAGTCCCGAATGCTGGGACGGGATTGTTCAATTACCGCTGTCTTAGCATCACAGCGAGGGTTCACCCCAGCGACGCCCCCCGCCCCAGCCCTACCCCGAAGAAAAAGCCAAAATTTCAGATTGAGATGGATAGGTCTCTCTAGATCTGGGCATGATGAGACTAATATCTTTTCCTTATTTTTGCCCGGGCATTGATTTTGAATACCGACTTACCCCCTACCCTAGACGTTCCCATGGCCCAGCTATCGGATATTGAGCCGTTTTTGGGGACTGACCAGCTATTCTTTGTCAAACTCCACACCCATCTACGGCAACCCCTCTTTCGCCAACAGCCGCCCCTACCCGATCGGCTGACCGACCTGGGTCAAATTGTGGTGGATGAGTGGCAGCATTCCGGCGATCGCCAAGCGGAGATTCGGCTAGACTGCTGGCGGCTCACAGCCGATGCCCTACAGGGCATTGTCGCCATCAGCAAAACCACCGGACAAGCGGACTTGGGCCGCAAACCCTGGTTGCTCTCCTCTTTTGTCGCCAGCTTTAAAGCCTCGGCAGCCAAGCGGATTAATCTCACCCGCAACACCCCTGGCCGCACCGTCTGGCAGCCCAACTACCAAGACCGTCGCCTGGATGATTCCACCGCACTCAACCGGGCGCGACAGTTGCTAGACCGATTTCCTAGTCCCTAAGCAATTCTGCCAACCCCTAGATCTAGGCTTCACCCTTCCAGCAGCCCAGCTGGTGGGGTAATTTCAATCCGCCCAGCGGCGATATCAACAACGGGCACGATCGCCTCGACAAACGGCACCAGCACTTTTTTACGGGTTGGCTTTTTACTAGCTGACCGCTTAGCTTTGGGCGTTCTTTTCCCTCGGGTAGCTTTGCCTGGCGGGTCAGCTTGAGAGTCGGGATGGGGTGAAGTCGTTGCAGCTGAGTCCCCTGCCTCCCCGCTCACTTCTGGATCGGCAGCGATCGGATCGGGATCGGCGACGACTGGATCGGCAGTGACGGGATCAGCAGCAGCTAGGGTTACTTCTAGCAAGTCATTGCCAGCACTGAATACCTCGGTGACGGTGCCTACTAAGGTTTGGGTGGCCTGGAGATAAACGGCCAGCCCCAGCAAGTCACCCACATGGAATTCACCGGGTTCTAGGGGCAGCCGCTGGTCAGCAGGCACCAGCAGCAGGTTACCCCGCAGCTCATCAGCCTGATTTCGGCTGGTCACGCCCGCTAGCTTGACCACGTACAGCCCTTTCCCCTGAATGAATCGACCGCTGATCAACTCTACGGGGCGGGGCGGTTGCCCTGGGGCCGACTGGAGCCAACGGGGGCCGGGCTCTAGGAACCGTTCGGGAAAGTCGCTGTTGGGATAGACCAGCAATTCACCATTCAAGCCCTGGGGGGCAACAAGGGTGCCGATCTCTAGCCATTCGCTGGCATCTGCGTCAGCTTCTCTGTCTAAACGCACGGGATCGGGTTGGGGGGGATTTTGAGGCAAAGGCTGGGGCATCTTCACAGTTCTCGTAGGTTGGGTGCAACGAAGTGAAACCCAACAGCGGCAGGGGAGTTCAGGGATTTGTTGGGGTCTGCGATCGCACCCCCAACCTACTCCAAACCGCCACCATCCAGGCCCAAGCCCAAGGCATCACCCTGCGGCCCCTGAGCGAAGCCGATATCCAAAGCTCCTACGCGGCCCGCAACACCGGTATCCGCGCCGCCACCGGAGAGATTCTGGCCTTCACCGACGCCGACTGCTATCCCGAACCCGACTGGCTGAAAAACCTGGTGCCGCCCTTTCAAGATCCGGCGGTGGGCCTGGTCGCCGGCGGCATTAACGCCCTGCCCGGAAAAACTTGGCTCGAAAAATATGCCGAACGCAAGGGCTTGTTGCGTCAGCAAGACACCCTAGCCCATCCCTTTTGTCCCTACGGCCAAACCGCTAACCTGGCAATTCGGGCGGCGGCACTGCCCAGCGTGGGCCTGTTCCGGCCCTATTTGACCACTGGGGGCGATGCCGATATGTGCTGGCGACTCCAGCGGGAGGGAGACTGGCAGTTGGTCTTTGCAGAAGAGGCGGTGATTCGCCACCGCCACCGCACCAGCCTCAAAGAACTGCGCAGCCAGTGGCGACGCTACGGCACCTCCAACCGCTATCTCCATGACCTGCACGGAGTGAACCTAGCTCATCCCATTTCGGCCTACGAAGTCCGCTATCAGCTGGGCCGCTGGCTGCTGAAGGATCTGCCCAAGGCCACCCTCAACCTGCTGCTGAGACGTGGCCCAGGGATTGATCTGGTCATGACCCCCGTGGGCCTATACTGCGGCTGGATGCGCACCCAAGGTCAGGCGCAGGCTAAACTCCCAGACAATGCCCGCCAGATTCCCCCATTGCCAATGCCTTAAATGTCTTAATTATTGGGATGATTGAGCTGTGATCACCTGGTCGTAGCAGTCTCCCGCCCGCTCCCAGGTGAACTGGTTTTCTATCATTGCTCGTCCATGATGAGAGAGGGTCGAGCGTAAAGCTGCGTCTTCAAATAAGCGACTAATTGCCGCGACATAATCTGCCACGCCATTGGCTCGAAGTGCCCGAAGGGGGATATCCGCTCCATCAACTGTCAAGCCCTCTAATCCCCGATCGCTGGCTACAACTGGAGCCCCCGCTGCTAAAGCCTCAAGGGTCTTGTTCTTGATGCCATAGCCAGTACGCATGGGTATCACCACGACAGTGGCCTGATGAAGATAGTCCACCATTGAAGGCACCCGTCCTGTGACGGTCACCCCTGGAATATCAGCCAACGCTTGCACTGCTGCGACAGGGCGGGAACCTACCAGACTTAGGGTGGCGTCGGGATACTGCTGCCGCACTTTGGGAAAGATCTCGCGCCCTAGAAACGTTGCCGCGTCAATATTGGGCAGATTGTCCATCGCGCCAATAAAGGCTAGTTGCTGTCCGCCAGGATCACGAAGACGCAGGGGGAATAATTCTAGGTCAACGCCGTTCGTGACAATATGCACAGGACGATCGGGGCGCAGATCGCGCATCTGCTGCCGATCTTCCGGAGGGGTCACCACTAAATCGGTAAATTTGCCGCAATACTGGATTTCATAACGCTTCAGCAGAGATAGATTGATGCGATCGCGTCCCGGATTGTCCGTGGTTCCGGTAGTGATTTGCTGCTGGCAAGTGCCGTAGACCGAGCTGTGAATATTGACGACCCGACGCGGCACCCGTGCCTGAACCTCTGGCGTCACGTAGCGCTCATTTACACAATGCTCACAGGTGAGGGCATCAAACCGCCCCGTAGCGACTTGAGTCTCGATCCATGCCTGCATTTGGGGCGAATAGCTTGCCATCACACTGGGCGGTGTTCCCGCTAAAACAAAGCGGGCAAATCGTATCCCTTTGCCCACCAGTCCGCTTGAGCTTTGCTTTGTGGGCTGGGGAAAGACCTGAAGTTCGTCTACCCATTGCTTTAACCCCTTCACTTGTTCATCCGTGACATCCGCTGTGCGCTGCGTAACGAGGGTGATCTTATGTTTCTTGTGTAGTGCTTTCAGCAAATTAAAGGTTCGTACCTGGGTTCCCCCCCGACTGGGCGGATAGGGAAACGTCACAGAGAGCATCAAAATATTCATTGCGTATTGAGACAAGTTGAATGACTGCTGGGCTCACAGTCAAGATTCTGCATTATCTTCTGCAAGTTCTCTGCTCAAAGGGGACTTGCACCAAGGGGAAAGTACAAGCCCTGGCGGCCCCATACGTTTCTATTCCAGTCACGTAGGGTGCATTCGCGCAGCAATGCACCTAATCAGCTTGAGAGTCCCTTACCCCTGGCGGCGAGAGTAGCGGCGGGAGCGGCGAGTATCCGCTTTTTGCCAGGGAATGGGCAGCTTTAGGCGGGCCTGGGTGTTTCTCAGTCGCTGGCTGACGGCGGCTAGGGTGCCAGGGGTTTCCTGGGG
>PXDR01000241.1 GCA_003566335.1 Cyanobacteria bacterium T3Sed10_344R1 | reverse complement strand
GTAGCCCCGAAGAGATTACCCACATTGGCGGCGTTGCGATCGCACCCCAAAACACCCCAGTCTTCAACCCCGCCTTTGACATCACCCCCGCCGCCTACGTCAGCGCCATCATCACCGAAAAGGGCATTGTCTACCCGCCGTTTAAGGATCTAGCTCAGTTGGGGAACGCCTAGGCCCAGCGCGTTTAAGCCTGGGTCGCAGTCCGTCGCTGGAGATAGCCCTCACCTAAGCCCAGCGCCACCAGACTCAGCCCCAGGCTCAGCAGGCTGCCTAACGGGCCGAGGGAGAGGATCAAGAGTGCGATCGCCACCGTTGCCCCGACCCACGTCGCCGCCACCTGGCCATGAGACCAGCCCGCCTGCTGCAATCGCTGATAGAGGTGAAAGCGATGGGCCTGAAAGATATTTTCTTGCCGCAGCAGTCGCCGCACCAGGGTATACACCGCATCGGCCACAATCGGCAGCGTAATCGCTAGCGCACTCCAGGCTTGGGGCGTGCTAGGGGCACTCAGCAGCGCCACCCCACAAGCTCCCCCCAACACCGTGCTGCCCACATCCCCCATAAAAATCTTGGCCGGGTGCCAGTTCCAGCGCAGAAAGCCCAGCAGCGCCGCCGCTAACAAACCCCAAATCGGCTGGTGAAAGGCCAAGGCAAAGAAGCTGAACTGCACCACCCCCACCCCGGCCACAATGCCGTCGAGGCCATCGACAAAGTTGGTGAAGTTGATCAAGGCCGTGAGGGCAATCACGGTGAGGATAGCGGAGAGTGCGATCGCCACCCCTGACCCCAGCCCCGCCGCCAGCCCCGGCAGCGGAAACGGGCCAAAGCCACTCACCGCCAGAGTCGCCGCCAAGAGCTGCACCCCATAGCGCACCCGCGCCGACACCCCGCGCCGGTCATCCACCAGCCCCACAATCGCCAGGGGCAGCAGCACCGCCCATAGTTGACCCCAACCCCACCAAGACAGCTCAATTTGCGGTAATTGACCGGCTTGGCCCAGGCCCACCGCCAACCCACTCACCGCCGCAAACGCCAGAATAAAGCCCAGTCCACCCCCCCGAGGCGTCGGGCGAGTATGGGAACTGCGCTGGTTGGGCATATCCAGCAGTTGAGCGCTAAACCACCGATAAATTCCCCAAACCGCCAGCCCACTTAGGCCAGCGCTGAGACCAGCTAATCCCATTACCCCCACCACAACCTGCGCGCCTCACTCTCGATTTTTTGCAATCCTACAGCGAAATCCTACAGCACCCCCTTTGGCGGCTCAGGGTAAACGCATCTCAATCGCCCGCTAGTTCACCTGGTTCGGACAGTCTCGACCAGCTTCGATCTCGCTGATATTAGACAGGGTGGTCGTCGCGATGTTGTGCAGCGCTTCCCGAGTGAAAAAGGCTTGGTGAGCCGTAATCACCACATTGGGGAAAGACTGCAAAAGCTGGAACGCATCATCTTGAATCACCGTATCCGATAGGTCTCGAAAGAATAGATCCGCTTCCTGCTCATAAACATCAATGCCCAAGTAGCCAATCTTGCTAGACTTAATCGCCTGAATAATCGCCACCGTATCAATCAACCCACCGCGACTGGTGTTAATCAACATCGCGCCAGCCTTGAAATGCTGGATCGTCTCGGCATTAATTAGGTGATGGGTTTCTGGGGTCTGAGGACAGTGCAGCGACACCACGTCCGAAGCCCCCAGCAGGTCAGGTAAATCAACATACTCAACTCCCAGATCCCGACATTCTTGACTGGGATACAGATCGTAGGCCAGTAGCCGACAGCCAAACCCTTTCATGATGCTGGCAAAGCAGGTGCCAATTTTGCCGGTGCCCACAATCCCCACGGTCTTTCCGTGGAGGTCAAACCCCAGCAAACCCTGGAGGGAAAAGTTATCGTCGCGGGTGCGGTTATAGGCCCGATGCAGCTTGCGATTCAGGGTCAAAATCAGCCCAACCGCGTGCTCTGCCACGGCATAGGGTGAGTAAGCGGGCACCCGCACCACCGCAATCCCCAGGTCCCGCGCCACGTCTAAATTGACGTTGTTGAATCCAGCTGAACGCAGCGCGACCAGGGAAATCCCTTCAGCGGCCAGCGCCCGCAGCGTCGCTTCATTCACCAAGTCGTTGATGAACGCACAGACCGCAGAACAGCCTGCCGCCAGAGACGCCGTTTTCGCTGATAGTTTGGACTCAAAGAAGATGAGCTCATGACCATAGGTCTGATTGACAGACTCTAGGGATTTAAGGTCGTAGGGTTGGCTACTAAAAACAGCGACTTTCATACCGGGCGGAATCCAATTAGGTCGGCGTGTTGATTCTAGTCAACATCCGGAGAACCACTCAAGGGGCTGTCGTTCAAGGCAATATAGAACAAGGCAATAATATAGAACAAGATAATATTGAGAATTGTGGACTTAGGCTGATATCCTCGCCTATTTTTCTTCAACTTAAGATAATGAAGCAGATTGTCCCGAAGATTGCTCCAGAGAGTGCCCTGAATATGGCTGTTGGCTCATCCGTGATGCCTGGCTCTAGTCAGTTCAACGGCTTCCCCCACTGTCCTTAGGTTTATGGATATTGAGCAGGATATTGAACAGCAGGTTAGACAGCAGCGGGTCAAACATATTGTCAGCAGCTATCACCTGGCCGAGGCCAACAATGACACTGCCGAACGGGCCAGTGCAGCCGATGAGCTAGAAAAATTTAAGGCGTATCTGGCTCAACTGCTGGGCAAATATCCCAGTCCATTAGTTGAACTGGCTTTGGTGCAGACCTTAGCCCAAGCTTGGCTGCGAGTGCCGATGCTGCGCGGTGTGCCCTTCTTAGCCATCGTGGATAAGCAACTGCAAGAATGGCAGCAAGGCCCCATCACCACAGCGATTACCCCCAACCAGTTTCAGCAGATTACGGGTCTTGACCCGAGCCCGATTTTTGGCGGAACGGGGCAGCCTCAGCCTCAGCCGGTATCGCCGCCTTTGGGCTGAATGGCGCGGGCAACGGTGAGTACACCCACGACGCGAATGCCTTGACGGTTAAGTGCGATCGCAGCGCTGTTAACCGTCGCCCCGGTGGTGTAAATGTCGTCCAGCAGCAGCACGGTCTGCGATCGCCGGTTTGTCCAAGCTGGATTAGGGGCAAACGCCGAGGCCAAATTCTGCTGACGCTCTGCCGCAGACAAACTGTACTGGGCCACCGTATTTTCTACCCGCTGCAAACCCGGGGCCAAGGGAAGCCGGGTTGTGCGGCAAAATGCTTCCGCCAACAACTGGGCCTGGTTGTAGCCCCGCTCGGCTTGTCGAGCGGGATGTAGGGGAATTGGCACCACCACAGGCGACTGCCCTAGCCGGAGTCGGGACTGATGCCCGAGCCAGACCTGTCCCAGCCAATGCCCTAGGGGTTGGGCAACCTGAGGCTGATGGTGATATTTCAAATGACGAATGGCTTGCTTTAACTGGCCCTGATAGCGGCCCCAGCTAAGTTGGGGAACGGGGCCGCGCCAGTGGGCCAAGGGTTGGGCGAGCTGGCACCGCTTTAGCTGCCGTTCGCAGTCAGGACAGAAGGGATGCCCTGTGCGATCGCAGAGAGGGCAACTTGAGGCCAAAAAACTGGCTAAGAAGCTAGAAACGAGAGACGCCATTCAAGAGAACGACTCGCTAAGCAACTAACGGGCAACTAAATGGGCAGCCAACATGGGCAGCCAACGGGCAGCTAGTGGGCGCGGGAGTGCTTCCGGTGAGTGATCACCACCCGGCCATCTGGATATACATAGCAAATCGTGCCCTGTTCTCCAAGCTCGGAGGTTGCCGCCCGATGGAGTTCGCCAGGACTAGAGTTTAAGGCGTTAGACGGAACGGTTACAGCATTCATCGTAGTCGTCATCCACAGTGGTTGAAACGGTAGCAGCGGAGACTGCACATTTCGATCATCTCGGTTTTGGTGGACAATGTTTAGCGTAGGAATGAGTAACTTCGCCAACAGCCCCAACTTTGCTTTAAGGTGATTTCAGGGGATTTCAGCCCAGGAACTCCGTAGAACTAAGGACAGAAGGCTGAAGTGCGTCGGTTTTAGATCAGATAAAAATAAATTAGACCTGTGATTCCTGGCAGAACCCCTGCCCTTTGCTTTATACAAGTTCCCTAAAAGCCCTAAGAAATGCCCTAAAGGGCAGCCAAAAGGCTAATTAATCTCGATTTGACAAGCTGTTTTGACGGATCACGCCTCTCCGTATAGTCCCTCGCGTATTTCTGCGGGAAGGGGGGCAGGAATGTTGCGTATTGCTAAGACAGACTTTACGTCGAATCGGAATGGGTAACCTTCTCGCGCTTTCGCAAATTCAGGCGGCAGATCGGTGGCAAGTCGGGGATAAAGCCCTCTACCTGAGTTTGCTACTGCGTCAGGGCTATGCCGTGGTGCCCGGCGTTGTGGTGCCGGTCGCTCAGTTTCGCCAGTTCTTAGCCACCATTGACTGGCTAGAACCCCTATTTGCGGACTTACCTGATTCCGCCCTCTACATCAGTGGCGCTAGCCCTCAACAGCTCCAGCAGGTAGCCCAAAAGATTCGCCAATCGGTCTTGACCGCCTCGCTGTCGGCCCTATTGCCAGAGTTGGTTGATGTGGCTGCTCAGTTCGAGAGTCCAGCCGTGATGTTGCGGCCTTCGATCACGGTGGGCACAGGGGTAGATCCCACCCTCAGTACCCGAATTAACGGTCTGTTAGCAGCCCAAATCTGTCCGGCCACCCCTGGGGCGATCTTGAGCGGCATTAAGCAGGTGTGGGCCGAGCTGTTTCGGGCAAAGAGTTTGCTCTACTGGCAGCGGGCAGGCATTCAGCTCCAGGCGGTGAACCTAGCGGTGCTGATTCAGCCGCTGCAACCGGCCCGAGCCGCAGGGACGGTGCAGTGTGACACGTCTAATTGGCAACTCCAGGCGGTGCATGGCTTGGGGTTATCCCTCAGCCGGGGAGAAACGGTGGCGGATAGCTATGTGCTGGCGGCGACTACAGGCACTGTCCTGCATCATCAGCCAGGGCAAGAGTTAGTAACCTATGCCCTAGATCCGGCGGCGGGAATCACGGCAACCTATGGTGACCAAGGGTCGGCTCCACCGCTGTCGCCTGCGCAGTTAACCCAACTCCATCAACTGGTGCTGCAGCTACAGAATCAGTTGGGCCGGTTTTTGCAGGTGGAATGGCTGCTGGATTTGGATGGGGTCACCCTATGGCTGACCCAGGTGAGTCCCTGGCGACCCCTGACCGCGCCACTGGCCTCAGAGCCAGCAGAATCAGACGATAGCTTGGCGGTTGTGGTGCGCGGCATTGGTGCAGCCGGGGGCCGGGGGGTGGCTCCGGCGCTAGTCATTGAAGCCCAACAGCAGCTGCAAAATCGGCTGCCCCCAGGGCGAATTATTGTGGCGACAGCGGTATCCCCTGATTGGCTGCCCTATCTACAGCGAGCGGCTGGGGTGGTGCTTGAGGGGGGTGGCCTCACGTCTCACGGGGCGATTTTGGCTCGGGAACTGGGGATTCCAGCGGTGGTGGGGGCAGACCAGGCGACCCAGCTAATTCGCTCGGGGGATTTGATTGAGGTCGATGGCAGTCTGGGGCAGGTGCGGCGGGTGGCGGCGGATAGTGGCGATCGCACTCCCAGCCCAACCTCAGTACCGGGGCCAGGGCGAGCTTGGTTTGGCCCGTCGGATGTGGCGCAACTGCCTGCGATCGCAACCCAGCTGATGGTCAACCTCAGCCAGCCCCGGCTATTGCCTAGCCTGAAGCGTCTGCCGATTGACGGGGTCGGCTTAGTGCGATCGGAACTGCTGTGTTTAGCGGAACCCCTGAATGCCCCTGAAGACTGGCAGCCCACCACCACAGCCTCCGAGCTGCTGCGAGACACGGTCAGCCGACTGCGGGCGTTCACGACCGCCTTTGCCCCGCGCCCCGTGCGCTACCGGATTCTGGATGGTCAGTCCCCCGTGATGCCAACCGATCCCCAGGCGGTGGGAGCAACCGCCACCAACCCTAGCCTGGGCATTCGGGGCACCTTTAGCTATCAGCTCGACCCCAGCCTGCTGGATTTAGAGATTGAAGCCATCCGCCAAGTGCAGCAAGCCGGGGGCCAAAATCTTCAGGTCATCCTGCCGTTTGTCCGCTCGGTGGAAGAGTTCAGCTTTTGCCGCCAGCGAATTGCCGCCGCCGGACTGTTCAAGATTCCCCAGTTTCAGCTGTGGATTATGGCAGAAGTGCCGTCCATGCTGTTTCTGTTGCCGGACTACATTGAGGCCGGAGCCCAAGGGGTGGCCATTGGCACCAATGACCTCTCCCAACTGCTGCTGGGGGCAGACCGCGACCAGCCCACCCTAGCCACCACCTACGACGAACGCCATCCAGCGGTACAGCGTGCGATCGCCCAACTGATCCAGCTCTCCCAGGCTGCGGGCATCCCTTGCACCCTGTGTGGTCAAGCCCCCGCCCGCTACCCCGAACTGGTGGAGTCCCTAGTGAATTGGGGCATCAGCGGCATTTCTGTTGAGCCGAGCGCCCTAGAAACCACCTACCGCGCCATCGTCCAGGCCGAGCAACGCCTCCATCGCCGCCGCTAGGGCTTCGTCCTAGTACTCTGCGGCATAAGTCTCACCACTGATAGACCCTCATCCCCCAACCCCTTCTCCCAACTTGGGAGAAGGGGAGCAAGATTCAAAGTCCCTCTCCCTGCCTGGGAGAGGGATTTAGGGTGAGGGCTAATGACGATTGGCTTTACCTCAATTTCGACTTGGCGATTCAGCAGCGCTGGGAGCGAGACATTCCAGGTCACATTCAGCAGGCTGACCAGAACTGGCCAGCCTTAGCGGATGGCATCTGAAGTTTGGCTAGCAGACCAACACCCCTGGGGTTTTCTGGATCGGTACAATGTCCAGCACATCAAGCTGGGCGCAGTATTCTAGGTCGCGGTGGTTGTCGAGACGCAACAGGCGTTGGCCGTGGCTGGCTTGGTGCATCAGGGCTAGCAGTTGGTCTTGCCAGGTCAGGTACAGGGCGACGGCGGCAACCACGGCATCATTACCGGCCAGATCATTGAAGGTTTGACCTAGTTCGGCGATCAGACCGTGGGCGATCGCACCAGCACAAACCGTATCTTCTAAAGAATAGGTGCCTTGCCAACCGGAACCCACTAGCCAGACAGTCTCGGGGTTGTGGGTAGTCAAGTAGCTGACCACGGCTTGGCGGGTGGTCAGGGCGGCAGTTAAGACGGTGGGGGCGTGCTGAATTCGTTCTAGACAGCGGGTGCCGTTGGTGGTGCTCATGAACAACCGTCGGCCCTCGGTGCGTTCGGGGTTGTGGTCAAGGGGTGAATTGCCCAGATCGCAGCCCTCAACCGCTGCGCCGCCCCGTTCACCCGCCCGCAGCCGTTTCTCGGCGGGCCAGTCTTGGCTGATGCGAAGCAGGTCGTCGATGTTGCTAAAGACCTGGATGGCCTCGGCTCCAGCATGGAAGGCCGCAGCAACGGTACTGGTCGCGCGCAATACATCAATTGCGATCGCACAGTCTGGCAGTCCTTCTGCCGGAACTTCCTCTGGAGTGTGATAGACAAACAGCTTCACGGGCCAGCCCTTCTTTAAGTGACAGCGTCAACAGCGTAGCGGAACAATAGCCCAACTATTTTATAGTGCTGACCTGACCGTACTGACCTGACCACACAGACCTGATTACAGATCGGGGCTTT
>PXDR01000184.1 GCA_003566335.1 Cyanobacteria bacterium T3Sed10_344R1 | reverse complement strand
GGAGCTGTCGCAGATTGTCGAGGGTGCGATCGCGCTCTACCGTAGCCGACTGGCGCAGGGTACTGAGGGTCTGGAGAAACAGGGTTTTGTCTTGGTCTAACCCTTGGAGAATGCTGTTTTGCTGCTGCTGCGCTTCGGTATGGAGATGGTCAAAGCTATGGGTCGCCCGCTGCCGCAGTTGGCTGACTTGACTGGTGAAATCGGTTTCTAGGCTGCCCAGCTTTTGGGTCACCGTAGCCAGATGGGTTTGCCAGTCCATCAGGGTCTGGGTTTTGAACTGGCTGAGATCTTCGACCAGTTGGGCCAGCAAATCGCGCTTAGCGGTCACCGTGTGCTTAAAGCTATCAGACTCGGCGCTAATGCCGTGGGTCAGGGTTTCCGCTTCCTTCAGCAAGCCGTCCAAGGTGTGGGTGGCGGTGCGCACCTTGTCCTCGATGTTCCCCATCTCCTTCATCTGGGCCTGCACCAGGCTGGCCACTTCCCGAATCACCGAGCGCCGCATCATCCACAGCAGGCCCACCCCCACCGCCATCATCACCACCATCGCCCCCAACAGCACCACAAACAGCGTCGTGGCCCGGCTAAAGGCTAGGTTAGCTTCTTGCTGCAGCCGCTCTAGTTCCGCCCGCTCTGCCGCCGGGGTTTGGGCAAGGGTGGGGGCTGTTCCCTGGGCCTGGACGGCTGGGCTGCCGACGCTACCCAGCAGGGTTGCCAGCAGCGCCGCCCCTGCGGCCTGGATTAAAAGTTGGGATCGCCTCATCAGAACTGCTCTTTATTGCTTGCGGACTAGCGGCTTGCGGACTGGATTACTTGTGGACGGGTTGGGGAAAAGCTGCCAGACGGCGGCTCAATGCTTGATTATGGCAGGAATCCCCCTAGGGGTCATCCCGGTCGCCGTCGAACCCCAAGGCCGAACCCGAATGACGTGCCAAGATGAACCCAAATCACGTGCCAAGATAGAGGTGCGAACTGACAAGTCAGCGCTGGCGCTATCGCAGCCCTTCATCTGTCGCGCTGTTTAACGCTTCTGTTTGACGCTTCTGTTTGACGCTTCTGTTTTCTCCTGATGGGAGCCATCCATAACTCCCTTGCTGACTATCCGCACCGACAACGGTGTTTGCACCTTGGCATATGTCCCAGTCTGCCGTTTCCCTAGCTCAGCACTACCACCAGCGTACCAAGTACGATCCCAAAACCCTGGCCAGTCAACAGCGACAGCTCGACTGGGCCGCCCAGCCTCGCCCCTACAAAGACTATCCCCTGGGCACGGTCATTGACCTTCAGCCCTATCTCCAGTCCCAACCCCAGCCCCAAACCGCTGAGTCGGTGTGGTGGCAGCGGCTGTCCCGCTTGCTGATTAACAGCTATGGGCTCACCGCCCGAGTGCCAGCTGGCAACGGAGAAGCCCTGTATCTGCGGGCAGCACCCTCGGCAGGGGGGCTATATCCTGCCGAGATTTATCTCATTTCTCGGGGCACCTCTCGCCTGGGGGCCGGGCTGTATAACTACCAGGCCCGCAGCCACGGCTTGCTGCGGGTTTGGGAAGACCATGTTTGGCAAAAGCTACAGGCAGCCTGCTTTTGGCACCCGGCCCTAGAAAAAACCCAGCTTGCCCTCGTGGTAACGGCAGTCTTTGGCCGCTCGGTCTGGCGTTATGAAGATCGGGCCTATCGTCGGGTGTTGCTCGACAGCGGCCATCTGCTAGGCAATGTGGCCTTAGCCAGTGCCCTGAGTGATTACCGTCCCCATCTGATTGGGGGCTTTGCTGACCAAACCGTGAATCAACTGCTGTATTTAGATCCGGCTCAAGAAGGGGGAATTGCGATCGCAGCCCTAGCCGACCTGTTAGAAATCGACCAGAACCTGCCCCACACCTGCACCGCCCTGCCCAGCCCCACCTGCACCGACTTTCCCAGCCAACCCGCAGATGGCCTGCTGTCTTCCCTGCACCAAGCCAGCGCCATTCCCCCCGAAACCGACTACCTGCTACGCCAGGCCCAGCTTCAACCTCGACCTGACTCCCCTTACACCAGCCCCACCGTAGAGTCCTACCGCTTCAGCTTTGGCAGCAAGGTTTCCACCGCTACCGGCCCCATTCCCTGGGGCGAAGGGCTGCAGCGCCTAGAAGACACCATTCTCAAACGCCGCTCCACCCGTCGCTATACCGGCGCACCCCTCACCCTGGGAGAACTCACGGCTTTACTCGACTTCACCTATCAGCCCCACCACTATGTCGAACAAGGTCTCGATGGCTGCCCCGACTACTTTGACCTCAGCTTGATTCAAACCTTTGTGGCCGTGTCCGCCGTCCCCGGACTCGAAGCCGGATGCTACCACTATGCTCCGGCCAAGCAAGAGCTGCGCCAGATTCGCTTCAAAGCCTTTCGGAAACAGCTGCACTATCTTTGCCTAGGCCAAGACCTAGGCCGGGATGCAGCAGCCCTCGTCTTTCACACCGCCGACTTAAATCGGGCCATCAACCACTATGGCGACCGGGCCTATCGCTATCTCCACATGGATGCCGGGCATTTGGGCCAGCGCCTCAACCTCGCCGCCACCCGAATTGAAGTCGGGGTCAGCGGCATTGCGGGCTTTTTTGACGACCAAGTCAACGAAGTGCTGGGTATTCCCCCTAGCCAAGCCGTCCTCTATATCACCACCTTGGGACGTCCGGCCCGTGGGGCTTGAGGCCAATTCAGCAAACCGCTCTGGTAGGGTGATAGGAATACTGGAGAGCTAAGTCCATGGGGATCACCTCGCTGCTGTTTTTACTGCGGCTCTATTTGCCGATTGGGGCGGCGGTGCTGCTGGGATTTGCCCTCAGTGCTGGGCTGGCCCAACCCTGGGTCAAGCAGTGGTCTTTGCGACCCTGGAACCAGCTAGTCCCGACCTATCTAGGTAAGTTTCTATTCTTTGTTGGGGTACCCCTCAGCATCGTCATTTTTTTGCGGCAAGCTGATCTGTCCCAAACCGTCTGGCTGGCCCCGGTGGTGGCTTGGGTGGCGATTTTGCTGGCTCTGCTGTGCAGCCGTTTATGGATTCAGCCCTACAAACAGGGGTGGACACGCCCCAGTCAGGGGACGTTTTCCCTGGCTGCCATGCTGGGCAATACGGGCTATTTGGGGTTTCCCATTGTGCTGCTGCTGCCTCAGCTTGGGCCTGATTATTTTGGCTGGGCCTTGTTTTATGACGTGCTAGGCACCCTGTTCGGAGCCTATGGACTCGGGGTCTTGCTGGCAGAGCGAGCCAGTGTTGATCGCCCGAGCCAAGGCCGCACCCTGAAAAAAAGTGCGTTGATTCTGCTGAAAAATCCCACCATTTTGGCGGTCGGGGTGGGGCTGTTATTGCGGCCTGTGCCCCTGGTGCCCCCCGTAGAGTTGGCACTGAGCGGCTTGGCCTGGGTGATTATCATGCTAGCCCTAGTGATGATGGGGATGCGGCTACAGCAATTACGATCTTGGGGCCATGTGCAGTCAGCAGTCATGGCGGTGGCGATTAAGATGGTGCTGGTGCCCCTGGTGATTGGCATGGGCCTAACCGCAGTGGGAATTGAAGGGCCGGTGCGGCTGGTGCTAGTGCTGCAATCCGGGATGCCCTGCGCCTTCGCCACCCTGGTGCTGTCAGAAACCTACCAGCTCGATCGAGATTTGGCGGTGACGGCGGTGGGGCTAAGCTCTTTACTGCTGCTGGTAACTTTACCGCTCTGGATCTGGGGCTTTGCCACTTGGTAAGCGCAGATTCTGTCCAGGATATTTAACGCACAGAAACGGTGGGTCGATGGTACGGGTAATTTACGGGAAACGCTGGAAACACAGTTGGAAAGATAAGAGTGCGATAGCGCAAGCGCTGACTGGTCAGTTCGCACTCTTATCGTTGACCCTTAGCTCTATCGGCACGGTGTTGGGGCCAACCCTGTCCCCTAGCCCCTCACACCAAGCCCAAGCCCAGAGCGACCCTGCCCCAGGATTTTTAGAAACCTCGTCAGAAGATAGTTCAGAAGAGTCAGCCGCAGAACGCCCCACCCTACGACCGGGCAGCAGCGGGGCAGCCGTGGTCAGGCTACAGGAAAAACTCCAGGCCATTGACTTGTTTGAAGCAGAGCCCAACGGCAACTTTGGCCCCCAAACCGAGGCCAGCGTCATCGCCTTTCAGCGAGCCAATGACCTGCCCGATGATGGCATTGTCGGCAGTCAAACCTGGGCGGCATTAGAGGCTGCGATCGCACCCCCTGAGCCCATATTCACAATTCCCAGCACCCCCATAACCGAAGAAGTCGAGATTGATCCCCTGCGGGTCAACCCTGCCGACGCCATACCCCCGGCCCTGTGGCTGTGGCTGATGCCCCTAGTTCCCCTTGCCGGGGGCAGCCTAGCCTACCTAAAACGTCGTCGCGCTACCCGACAGCCTCCCACTGCCTCGACTCGCCCTCCCCGAGTCCCCCGCCCACCTCGGTTACCCCGAACAGCCAGATGGGGACTCCGCCGCCCCACCACTGCCCCCCGGACACTCACCACCGCGATTGATCTCTTTCCCCTAGTTGCCCTCACAGCCGTTAGCCTCAGTGCCTTCATCAGCTACGTCTCTTTACGGCAACGACTGATCGAGCCCATGCTGCACCAGCTCAACCGCAGTGGTCACCTTCAACAGCGCCAAATCAGCCAGTGGTTCCGCCAACAGCAGCAGGCAACGGCTGGCGCGGCCCAGCGGATTGGCCAGTCCCCAGAACTCTCCGAGCTGCTGTCTCAAACCAATCCCAACACCCTGGAATACCAGGCCGCCTACGCCAACCTCAGCACCCTACTAGCCAATCTGCCCCTAACCCAGGCTGAGTCTAGGCTTAGCTTGATTGCCCCCAACGGCAATCTAATCTACGCCACCGACCCCCAGTGGGATGACCAACTACCGCCACCCCATATCCTCACCCATCTTCAGCTTGCCCCTGACGATCCGATCGTGGTCACCTTTGCCCAACTCTATGGGCCGACGATCGAATCTCGGGTCACCCTGATTGCGCCGATCGTCGATGATGATGGGCAACGTCTCGGGCTGCTGGCTGCCGATATTGACCTTGCCCCCCTCGCAGCGCAGTTGGGCCAGAGCCCAGCCCTACCCCGCACCGTCAGCCAAGCCTACCTAGTGGGCTCGTCCCCCCGCGACCTTCCCCGCTGGGTCACCCTGCCCCAACAGACCGAGACTCCTGACGCCTCGCCGGAAACGACCGCTGGTGCAACGGCTGAGCCGACGGCTGACGAAGACGAAGACGCCTCTTTTTCTCCTGTCTTGCCAGACCTCCAGAGTCAAGGCATCCGCCGAGTCCTGGCGCAAAATTCCGGCCAAGGATCGTACCTCAACTACGATCGGCTGCCGGTTTTGGCCGACTATCGCTGGCTACCGGGGCTAGATCTAGGGCTGCTCATTGAGATTGATCAAACGGCAGTGTTCCAACCGGCCCGCCGCACCGCTCGCCGCATTTTCGGCGTGGGGTTGCTGCTGACCGGCGGCCTCACCACTGTGCTGTTCTGGCTCAAGCCCAAACCCACGCCCCCGGATCGTCACCGCCTTCCACCGGCCCGCAGCCAGTCTCGGTAGCCCTTTGAGTTTTGACTCAACCTGGCTTTACCTCAATCCGGCCTGCCTTCACGGCTGCCATCATTGCCTCATAGTCTTCTTTAACTTGCTGAGTATAGGCTTGGGCAAATTTCGTCACGGCTCGATCAAACCCAGTCCCCGATCCGAGATAACCGCCAATCATCACCGGATCACCAGAGCAAGCGTGAGCCCGAGCCAAGGCCCGACTGCAAATATCACCGTAGGCCGTCAGCCCTTTAGCGGATAGCCCCTTCAGCCGCACCGATGTTTTCATATCCCAAAGTTGGCGGAAATAAAAATCTTGCCCCGCCTTATCGCTAGTCCAGCCGAGAAAAATGTCGCTGGCTGCCTGCATTAGTCGCTGACCATTCACCACCCGTCGGCCTTGGTGGGCGTAAGGGCGATGCTCAACGTAAGGTTCTAGCACCGACGGTCGGGCTTCTTTGAACTGCAGCAACAGCGGATCGTCATCCTCTGCCATCAGCAGGGCCACCCCGCAATGGGTGCCGACACTGCCTACCCCCACCACCTTCATCGCCGCATCAACCAGGCGGTAGCGGTGCAGCAACACCTGGTACTCATCCCGCAATGTGGCTACGTATTGGTCATAGAGGGTTTTGACTTTGGCAAAGTAGGCGTCAGATTCAGGGGGATGGCTGAGCTGAGGCGGTTGATCGAGTAATCGTCGCTGACCATTCACCTCTTCGGTCAGCTTCAGAAAAGCATCTGCGCCGGTTCGGCCCTGGGCGCGGGAGGTCATGCGTTTCCAGGCATCTTCTGTGGTTTTGTCTGGGGCATGATCAATCAGCGTGTTGGCCTGAATTTGGGAATACCACACGTCCAGCGCGCGCATACTGCCGTATTCCCGGATGGCTAGGCGATAGGATTTTGCTGTCGCCTGGGCGGCAGCGGCACTGGCGTCATCCCCTAACCCCAAGTCTTCTCCGGCAATCAAAATACTGGTCACCAGCCGCTTGACATCCCATTCCCACGGGCCAGCCAGGGTTTCGTCAAAGTCATTCAAGTCAAAGAGCAGGGTGCGCTCCGGAGAGGCAAAGCCGCCAAAGTTCATCAGGTGGGCATCGCCGCAAGCCTGAACCTGAATGTCGGTGGTGGTGGTCTGGGCCAGATCAGCGGCCATAGTCAGAGCCGAACCGCGATAGAAGGAGAAGGCCGATTGCAGCATTCGATGGTGTCGGATCGGCACCAGATCAGGGATGCGTCCTTCGTCAGAGATTTCGAGTAGGGTGACGGGATCGGTGCGATCGCTCGGGGGCTGCCATTCGCCATGAGCCGACCGGGGCACCTGCTTTCTCAGGGCTTTACCAGCAGCCTGGCGGGCTTCAATGGACAGATGTTTGCCATACAGCGCATGGATATAGGCAGGCACCTGAACACTTTTCATCGCGGATCTCCCGGAAAATTGGCTACTGTCGCCTCAGCTTACCCCCCATCGTCGTCCTGGACGGTGCAGGGAAAACACCCTGAATGCAACAAAGGCCGTGAAAGCTTAGCTTTCACGGCCCTTATTCATGCTCATACGCTCCAGTGCTGAAGCCTAAACCCAAACGCTGGTGATCTAGTTGAACGACTTACCCCAATCGTCTCAACAGGGTACCAGCGCACAATTGCTGGGTCAGCCTAATAAGCATCTTGCAGTTCGTAGAAGTCGGGGGAAACGTAGTCCTTCCGCAGCGGGAAGCCGACCCAATCTTCCGGCATCAGAATCCGCTTCAGGTTAGGGTGCCCGTCGTAGATGATGCCGTACATGTCGTAGCTTTCTCGCTCCTGCCAGTCTGCGGCTTTCCAGATCCAGTAAACCGAGGGCAGCCGAGGATTTTCTCGGGGCAAGAAGACTTTAATCCGAACTTCCTCTGGCTTATCAGCGTTGTCGCTCACTTTAGTCAAGTGATAGAAGCTGACCAGGTTGCCCCCGGGGCCGGTGTCATAAGCCCCTTGGCACTGGAGGTAGTTGAAGCCGTAGGCATAGAGCGCGGTTGAAAACGGCACCAAAAACTCTGGGGGAACCCGCAGTACCTCAACATTGGAGTGATCTCGCTCTAGGCTGTCGTGATCGAACCCATTCTCACTCAACCAGCGGGAAACTGGGCCAGCTTCGACAATGGCTCCCTCTTCTGCGCCTTCTTCAGACGCTGCCT